>CAOKPI010000015.1 GCA_948470605.1 uncultured Clostridium sp.
AATGTAAGAAGAAATTAGATAGAAATATAAAAATTTAATCTTTATTTCTGGAATTAAAAAAAATCGTTTGACATATACTAAATATTGTAGTATACTATATTTAACTTAAGTTAAATACAAAAAAAGCATTATTCATAGATGTTCGAGAAAAACTAAATGTGCGACAGCATTTAGTTTTTTTCATTTTCATAAAAAAAGGACAATGCAGCGAAGCGACAGTGCTACATCATCCCTTTTCAGTTAGCTAAACCTCATTTTGTCTGTGGTCATTTGGTTTGTTGTCTTGTTTCGCTTGGTCAAGAGCTACTTGATTTAAGTCTTTTTGTAGTAGTAATTCCACCAAACGCCATACTAATTCAGCATTATTCATTTTTGTTCCTCCTTTCGCAAAGATTTCCTTTGAAAAGGATGTTGTTATTATATCTAATTATTCCATAAAAAACAATGAAATTTGTAATCTTTTTACAATTTTCTTACACTTATTTTTTCAAAATTCTTTCAAAATTTGTTCATTGAATTTTTTAAAATCAATTGTTACAATCTATTCATAATTTATTTTAAGTATTTTTAAGTTTTTAGAAAAAAGGGAAAAAAAGGGAATTGATTATTACTAATTATGATAATATAATTCTTTTAACAAATAAATTTAAAAATGAGTATTTAGCTATAAGTATTCATTTAGATTACTATGCTTAAAATTTATTATCAAAAATTTAACCAGTTACAAGGAGGTGCTTTTATAGTGTCAAATAAAGAAAAAATCATTGATTTATTTTTCAATGAACATTTAAAATTAGTTTAACACTAGCCTATAGACTTATTAAGGAAAACAAAATCAAAGCCATGAAAATAGGCAGACAATATAAAATTCCAAAAGCTAATATAATTTCATACATAATCAATCAAAATTGAAAATAAATACATTTATACAAAAATAAGGAGGTCATTTTATGATAACAGTAACAGCTACATTACAGCAAAAGAAAAATATTTATTATGCTGTTTTATATTATAAAGACGAATTTAATAATATACAACGAAAGTGCATTTCCACGAAATTAAGAGTAATGGATTCTCCAATTTTTATATCTGCAATAGTTGCTGAATCTCCATTTCCTTTTTCTTCAACAACTATCATATTATCCTTTCGTGCTGACATAATTATATCTTTAACTTCTGTTAATAATATTTCTTTAATTTTATCTCTTAACTTTTCTAACATAGTTTATTCTCCTCTTTATTATCTTTTCTTAACAGAATACTTTTTTATTTCACAATTATCATGAGCATACAATGTCAAATTTCCATCCTCTGGAATGCCATTAAAATATGCACCTATTGCTCTACAAACTCCGTTATGAGTAACTATTAGTATTTTTTTATCTGGATATTTTTCCTTTATTTCATCTAAAAATTCCCATATTGTAGAAACAAATTCTTTAATTGACATCATTCCTTTTATATCAAATTCATAATTGTAATTCCAATAATGTGGATAATCAAAACTTTCTTTTGGCTTTCCTTCCATTTCTCCACAATCTCTTTCCATTATTCTATTATCATATATTACTTGTTTTTCATTTGTATTCACTATTTCACAAGTTCTCTTTGTTCTTGCTAATGGAGAACATATTACAAAATCATAATCTAATGTTTTAACAATTTCACTTGCTTTTTTTGCTTGTTCTTCTCCCTTTTCAGTTAATGAATATTCTTGTTTTCTTCCAACCATTCCTTTACAAGCATTAGTTGCAGTTTGTCCATGTCTTATTACATATAATTCCATATAATACACACCTTTCACTATAATATTATCTAAAATTATTATATCATTTTTTTAATCTTTAGTATAATATTTAATAATTATGGTGATATAACTTTTTATTATATCAATTTTTAATTTTCTATTAACTTAATTAACTGACTTAATTCTTTGAATTTATTATCTTTATTTACATAGATACCATATTCAATAGGACTAATTTGAAAACTTGTTTGTAGTTCCATAACTTGTTTAGTTTCTAACTCATTTTTAATATACTCTTTAGTCATTAGACCTATACATTCTGTATCTTTTACAATTTCTATCATTGTACTATATGAAATATTTCTTATGTTTTTAAAATCACTTTCATTTAATTCCAGTGATTTAAAAAAGTTGCTACAAGTAAGTGATGTTTTTCTTGGCATATAAATTATCTGTTCTTTTAGTTCATCTATATTTATTATTCTTTTTAATAAATTCGATAATCCATTAACAACTAAAATATCATGTAAAGTCCCCATTTCAATAAACTCTAACTTGTCCATATCATAATCATTAGACTTTTTAGATATTACAATGTCTACTTTTTTTTTCTAATTTTGCTAACATTTGAGTAATATCATTATTTACAATATTTATTTTTACATTTGAATTAATACTATAGTATTCACTTATTCTTTTACTTAATAATTTATTTAATAATGTAGCATGAACTCCTAAATTAATTACTCTAACAGAATTATATTTATTACTTATACCTTCCAATGTCTCTATAGATTCTTTAATATTATTAAATATAGTTCTTCCATCTTCTGTTAATGAAAGTCCTTTGTTCGTTCTTTCAAATAACTTTACATTTAATAGTTTTTCTAAATTTTGGATCTATGTCAAGTTTTTAGACACATTTTCGTGGATTTTTATATCTTTTTGTGGATATATCCATATCCATTTTTTCCATTTGGTAAAAATCACTTTCATTGCCACATTATATTCTAAATTTTTCTTGGTATAAATGGTATACATAGCTCCTTACGTCGCCATTTACACCAATTCAAATTTAGAATTTTCTTTGGTTAAGGATTGTTTTTCATATCTTTAACTGCTTTATCTTATGCTACTTCATTTTCAACTTCACTTGGTACTTTATATCCAATTGATGAATGTATCCTTCTTCGATTGTACCAGCTTTCTATAAACTCGAATATCTTTCTTCTTGCTTCTTCAAATGTTTTATACACGTGTAAATTTACTTCTTCTTTTTTTAATATGGCATTGAAGCTTTCCATACTCGCATTATCATATGGGTATCCCTTCTTACTATATGAATGTACTAACTCTAACTCTTTCAAATATTTCTCAACTTTATTTGATGTATACTGTGACCCTAAATCGCTATGAAATATTCCTCCTTTTTTGAACTTTCCTTTTGCTCTGGCATTTTTAATTGCCTTCATTAACAGTTCTGCATCTATTGTCTCTCCATAGCTGTATCCTATGATACTTAAGCTATACAAGTCCATTACTATTGCTAGATATGTCCATCCTTTTTCCTTGGTATAAATATATGTAATGTCTGATACTAATTTCTCTCGTAATCCCTCCGCCTTAAAGTTTTGCTCCAATAAGTTTGGCTTATCTTTATCATCTACTTTTCCTTTGCTTCCACTTGGTTTATATTTTTTTACTGTTATTGACCTTAATCCCATTTTCTTCATTCTTCTTCCTACTCGTTTCTGACTTGCTTTAATTCCTCTTTTTTCTAACATTTTCTGGATTTTTGGTGAACCATATCTTCCTTTTGATTCTTCATATATTTCTTTTATTTGTTTATCTAATTCTTCGTTCGCTTTATAATAGCTATTTCCCTCATAGTTCTGATAGTAGTAATAATCACATCTTGATAGATTAACTACCTTACAAAGTATTTTTATTGGATACTCGCTTTTGTTATTTTCTATAAATTTTACTTTTTCTATGATTTTGGCGTGAATATGGCAATCGCTTTTTTTAATATTTCATTCTCCATTTTTAATTGTGCATTTTGTTTTTTTAATGCCTTCATCTCATGCAACGTTACTGTTGTTCCATCTTCTGCTTTTATTTTCCCATATTCTCTTACCCATTTGTATAATACTGAATTACTTATGCCATATTTCTTATTTCTTGCCATCCTCTGACACTCCTTTCATTTTTCGGGTTACATAATTTTATACACACCCTCCACGCTTTTGTGTCTATATATCTATTATAACACCACCTTTGCTTGTTCAATTTTTAGGAACATATAATATATATTATTTCATACATACTATAAAAGCACATCTAAAAGTATTAAAATTATTTGTTATTGTTTCCATTCCATTTTTGCCATTTATCACAAAATTGGTATTTATTAGGGCTATGATTAAACTTTCCACTTGATATTATATCAATAAAGCCATGTTCAACTAATGATTTAATAGAAGTTTGAAAAGTAGATTTTGAACATATATTTTTATATATTCTATAAGGGTATTCTGTAATAAAATTACCCTTTGCATATAATACCATACCTATGTAAATGTCTTTAGATATAGGCTTTAAATCTCTATAAGCTGTGCTATTGTATAATGTGCTGTAAAGCATTACAAATGAAATGTCTCCAATTTCGCCTTTCCATGATTGCTTGTTTGTCCTTTTTAAGTTTTCTTGTTCTTTAATTTTGCAATGTCTTTTTCTAATTTTTCCTTTTCTGCAATTATTTCTTTATTACTTCTTTTATTTTTATTCATACCATAAATCAACACCTCTTTTCGTTATTTTTAGAATTTAATGTATTAGACATATACTTTTATGTCTTTTAATAGTTTTGTCTTTAAATGAGCGATTTTGTTTATTCTACGGGGTTAAAAATTTTATTGTTCCTTTAAGTTCTTTGTTTCTTGTTCTTGAATCCATTTATCAATACTATTTTTACTAAAATTAAGTTTGCTCCCGTATTCTCCATACAGGGATTTGTCCGTTTCTTACTAATTTACGAATACTTGATACATTACAACCTAGATATTTTGCTATTTCTGGAACAGTCCATATAATATTTTCTTTTTCCATAATGACAGCCTCCTTTCAAATATGTTGTATACGAGTTATCACAAAATTATTACATTTATTTTAAAAATTTTTTAAATATTTTATATTATTGTCTAATATCTTAAAATATATAAAGCCTATAACTACTTAAATATTAGGTGTTTATAGACTTTGGAACAGTAATTTTAAAATTATTTTTGGGAAATATGAATTTTTGAAAATTATTTGACATATAATAAAAAATATAGTATACTATATTTAGCTTAAGCAAGAGAATAATCGAAGAACTCGAATGTTCACAGAGATATGTTGACCACATATCTCATTTTTTTTGCAAAAAAATAAAGGCAGTTGACCAGACTGCCTTTGATTAGTTTGTACTAATCTTGAGAATTTTGGTTTTCATCATCTTTACTATTACTAAGTAATAATAAAACAATTAATCGCCAAATTAAATCGAATGAACTCAAAATGTTCACCTCCTTTCACAAAGATTTCCTTTGAAAAGGATGTTTCTATTATACTTTATTTCTATTTTAAAAACAACAATTTTTCTTTAATTTCCACAAATTATAACACCGCTTCTATTAGTACATTGCTAATAGGTTTTATATAAAATACAAAAATAGAGTATTGTAAAAATAACCCACTTTTTGAAATAGAAGTGGTTGTAAGAATATAAAGAATTTTTTTAATGGAATTGAAAAATAATTTTAATGGAGTAAGCCAAAATATTCTATGATAATTTATGATATTTTAAGATAGACAAAAAAATAAATACTACTTTAAAAGATAGTATTTGCAACACTTTGAAATAAATTAAGATATTGTACGATAATCTACAATATCTTAAAAAAATTATAAAATTTGGTGCAGATGGCCGGAATCGAACCGGCACGGTTTATTCAACCGCAGGATTTTAAGTCCTGTGCGTCTACCAGTTCCGCCACATCTGCATGTACTTATAAACTGGTCATCTTTAATAACAATTGTTATTATAATATGTTGTTATTTTTTTGTCAATAGCTTTTTTTCATTTTCCAAAAATTATTTTAATTTTACCATAAAATTAGAGAGAATGCCTTTCATTTCATTCTCTCTATACCTTATCTACCAGTAACTGGCAACTTTTTCACATTAGAAGAACTAACTTCCTTACTTTTTTCATTTTTCTCAACTTTTATTTCAGGTTTTTCTTCTGGATTATTATTCACTGTCACTTTATATTGTTCATGTAGAACTACTTGTAAAGGAATTAATTCTTGATAAGCTTCATATCCTTCTTTTGCTCTTGTTTCCTTCAAATAATACTTTCCAGGAATCAAATGCTTTAACTCAATTTTTCCCTCCTTATTTGTTTTTAAATTAGAATATAGTACTTTTTTATTTTCATCTAATAATTCAAATTCTGCACCTTCTAATTTTTTCTTTGTCTTACTATCTTGCTTAATAATTATTATTTTTGTTTCATTTTCTGGATAACTATCACTTTTTTCTCCTCTACCATCTTCATAAGTCATCGCTGTTAATGCATAATCTTGTTTACTACTATTAGGTGCTGCTCCATACAAAATAGGTTTTGTTTGAACTTGACTTTCCACTGTCAATTTAAAAGACCCTTTTTCTGTCATATTTTTAATGGGTATTAATACTTTAAATTTTTCATTGGATGAAAATTCATTTTTGGTAGCATTTTTTATATCCGTTACTTTAATTCCTCCAATATCTTTTGCATTTTCTTTGGTTATATTGATTTTATAATTTTTTATATTAGCTCCTGCTGATACAGAAAATGTCTTAGATACATATTGTGGATTTAATTTATCTTGTTTCCATTCTTTATCTTGTTTATTAATTTCTAATGTGCTAGATATTTTTGTTTCGTTGGAATGATTGGCAGCATTAATGATTTTATTCATAGCATTTAAAGTCCTTCTTCCCGCGTCTCCAATTGCTTCGTAATCAGCTGAATTATTGCCATGTATATAACAATAAACAGCCTGTTTTGTCGCCGTAAAAGCTTCTTCTTTATTGGCAACTCCTAATTCTTGTATGGACTTATAAGGATATCCATTGATAATTCTTCTCCATAATCCTACATCTGTAATGGCTTCTTTTACAGAAACAGTATAGGCTCCCTCTTCTTGTACTCCGTGGCTTTGTTTTATCCAAACAATAGGCTGGATAATTTACTCCATTATAACTATATTGTACATAACTTGTTTTTACAATTACACCTTTATATTTTAATAATTCACCGCAATCACCTGCTGAATACATATGAGCTGAATTAATATAGGGTGCTGCATATACAGCATTTACAAAACCCAAACCATTCATAATAAAAATGGTTAATATGGTAAGTAATTTTTTTATTTTGCTTCTCTTTTTTTTCAATTTATCATTCTTCCTTTCTTATTTCTTTTCAATTGCTTTGATACATCTTCTGTAATTTTCTTCATTTTCTACACAAGTAATTAATGTTATTGTATTATCTTCCGTATCTTCTAAACATGATAAATCTGTATCTTGTATAATATAGTTCTTTTTTACTAAATATTCTCTACTAGCACCATTATAATAGTAAACAATTTTATCACCTTCTTTTAGCCTTTTTACTTCTGCAAAATAATTGTTTTCATATCCTCTATTATGAGCTGCTAGACAAACATTTCCCATCCATTGCTTACTTTCCTCGAAATGTCCAATAAATTTGTCTAGCACCTCTTTGGTTGTTCCTTCCGCAATACTAGCATTTAACTGAATACTTGGTATTTCAAGACACCAATCTTTCTTTTCTTCTTTGGTATGAATTTGTAAATTTGAATCAATATTATCTATTTTATTTTGACTACTTGGATTTACTTTAAATCCTGCTTTGAAAACAGCATTTTGAGATTGAAAATCAAAATGAGAACTAAATACATTTAGAATAAAAAATAGAATAGCAGAAATAATTATGCTTACTATATTAATATACCATGTACTATATGGAAAAGTACCTATTTTACCACGCTCCTTTATCATGTAATGATTACTATTTCTTTTGAAAAATTAAGAAATAATTTTTTCGAAAAAATTCTGTGAAATAATTCTTTGAATTAAAAGTTAACTTCTTGTTATTATAATAATACATTTTTTCCTTTTTGTAAAGCACTTTTCATCGCAAAATTCGACATTTTTACTTATTTGTTACAATTTATAGTTATTAATTTTACATACAAAATTTATTATACTTTTTATAAAGTAACAAATCGTGGGGAGCAACAAGGTTACCAACTGTTACTTTAGTTACAGTTGGTCCGCAGCCAAGAGTTACTTTATTTTGTTATCACTTATTAAAAAGTTCATTCCATTTTCATATTTAATTCTAAATAAAACTCCACACCATTCTCTCTATTAACAACGCCATATTCATTACCATAATTACTCATAATAGCCTTAACAAAGGACAAACCGATACCTGTTCCCCCATCTTCTCTATTTCTAGATGTATCAATTTTATAAAATCGATTCCAGATTCTAGCAATATTTTCTTCTTTAATTGTATCTCCTGTATTAAACACTTTCACTCTAACTTTATTTTTTTCTATATCTACCTCATTATCAATTTGGATATATTTTTCGTCATTCAATTCCTTGATATGCTTAATCGCATTGGTTAAATAATTACTAATCACTTGTTCTATGTAAAAATCATCTGCAAAAACAGTAATTTCGTCCATTGTTTGAAACTTAATTTCAATCTTTTTTTCTTCTAGCATTACTTGTGATTTTCGTATTATCTCTTTTTCTAGTTCGACAATATTAAATTCTTTATCTTGAAATTCCCTCTTGCCATATTCTAATTTCATCAATTCTAGTAATTGTTTTACTAATCGGTCCATTTTATTGGTTTCATCTAAAATAACTTCGGCATAAAATCTCCTATTTTCTTCATCTGAATTAACATTTTCCAATAATCCCTCGCTATATCCTTGAATTAAGGCAATTGGTGTTTTTAATTCATGTGACACATCTGATATAAAACTTTTTCTCATTTCATCTATTTGAGATTTTTCTTCAATATCTTTTTCTAATTCTATATTGGTATTTCTTAATTGCTTAATTGTCCTCTCTAATTTATCAGACATCGCATTAATACTTTTTCCTAGATGATTAATTTCATCATCTGCATTAGTAATTTTATATTTATGACTGAAATCTAAATTCGCCATTTTTTTAGCGATGTCATTTAATTCTGCTATTGGGTCACCAAATTTTCTTGATACATAAGATACAATGACAGCAGCAATTAAAATTGCAAATCCTGCCATTAAATATAAAAAGTTATTCGAAATTTTTACACTCTCTTGAATAGAGGTAATTGGTATTCTAATATATAATAAATAACCATTATCTAAAATAGCAGATAACAAAACATAGGTAATACCATTTTTATTATCCATTATTTTTTTGATATTAAATTTTTTATCACTTTCTATAATTTCTTCTGAAGCACTGTAAAATCTATTTGTCATTTCATTCATTTGCCCTAGTGTAGAAAAAAAGTCTTTATTCGATGTAAATACATTAACATTTTGGTCATTTTTAATTAAAATATCAAAATTATTATTAATCGCCATTTTTTCTAATTGAGTTTCTAAATCCATAATTTGAGAACCATTATAATAATGGTTTACTACATCATAGACTGATTTTAATGCTTTTGTCTTACTATATAAATAGAATTGTCCAAATACAAAGTTATTTACTAATATAAGAAATAGAATGATTAGTAAAATAACAAATGATAATGTCATAAAAAGTCTTACTCTTACTGATTTTAGTGCATTCTTAAATTGATTCATTTCCGTTCCTTTCTGTTTTTACGCTTTTCTTTCAAACTTATATCCAATTCCTCTCATGGTCTTAATATATTTACCTCTTTTCCCTAATTTATGTCTAATCTTTTTAATATGACTATCAATTGTTCTAGAATCTCCATAATAATCATAATTCCATACATTATTTAAAATTTTATCTCTTGATAAAGCTATATTTTCATTTTCGATTAGATAAATTAATAGTTCGTACTCTCTTAAACTTAGTTCAATTGGTTTACCATCTACTTTTACAGTTCTACCTTCTTTATCAATCTCAATACCTGCATAATCTTTTATTTCTGTGGTATTTTTGTTGGTTCTTTTTAAAATGGCTTCTACCCTTGCTACCAATATTTTAGGACTAAATGGTTTGGAGATATATTCATCTACTCCCAATTCAAATCCAAATAATTCATCTTGTTCTTCTCCTCTAGCGGTTAGCATGATGATAGGTATTTTGGATTCCTGCCTAATTTGTCGAAGCACAGACCATCCATCCAATTTGGGCATCATAACATCCAACAAAATTAGTGTGATTTTATTTTTATTTTCTTCGAATATTTCTAGGGCTTTTTCTCCATCTTCTGCCTCTAAAATACTATATCCTTTTGCTACTAAAAAATCCTTAATTAATTTTCTCATTCTTTGTTCATCATCAACAATTAAAATACAATGATTGGACATTTTAAATCCTTCCTTTCTCTCATGATATTATAAAAAAAAATTGTGTCTATCTTGTGAAAATGCTTTTGTTTTTAACTATTTTATGTTATACTATATTAGTAACTCGTCGTTTTTATAGAGAAAGGAGTAAAAAATGACTTTTTTACTCTTATGCCTTGCCATATGTTTTCCATTATCAATTCTATTTGGCATTTTGTTCTGCAAAAAAAGAATTATGGAATGTAGACTATTTAATTTAGTCTATAATTGTTTTAAATTCTTTTTGGTTTTGGCATCTGCCGACTGGTTTTTGCTTTGCATATGCTGGGCAGCAACTGGATTAAATAAGGTTTTCCCATGGGGAATATCCTTATTGCTTTAATCCAAAAAAGGACTATCTTGTGTTCGCACACGATAGTCCCCTTTTTATTTTTTCATATAAATTGTTTTTGTATCATATGCCAACTCTACGTTTTCCTCTTGTAAAATTTTCATTATTTTATAATTAATATCTTCCCTTTCTGCCACATAACTAGGATAATCCACTGAATTAGTAAAACTACAAATCAAAACATTCAATCCATTATCTGTAATATTATCAAACTTAACAACAATAGAATCATCATAGATAGCCTCTCTTGCTTGCAACATATCCTCTACTCTCTTTTTAAATTTATCCAATTTATCCAATGGTGTATTTAATTCAATACATAAATTCGTACGGTATCTTCTCTTTTCCATTTTACTCCAATTAACAATAGAAGCATTTGCAATCATCGAATTCGGTATATTAACCAAAGAGTTCTCAAAAGTTCTTAGTCTAGTACTTCTAAAAGTTATATCCTCTACTGTACCTTCAAAAGTATCCACTTGAATCCAATCACCTACGATAAAAGGTTTATCCAAAAAAACAACCAATCCTGCAAATACATTTTTAGCTGTATCTTGGGCTGCAAGGGTTAAAATAACGCCTCCAATACCTAATCCAGCAACTAATCCATTTAGATTAACACCCAAAACAGTAATGATAATAAATCCAGCTATGATATAAATAATAGCCCTCACAATTTTCAAAGCAAAATCGAACATAGAATCTTCTACATCTTTGCTTGTTTTCTCTTTTATCTTTTGATAAAAAGAAGACTTTGGTGTAAAGCTTGCAGCTAGTCCTCTTGCAAACGAAATCGTGCTAATGATAATAAATGCTTTATAAGCAACAAACATAACATCATCTGTTAGCTTGAATGGCTCTTTCAAAAATACAATTGCTAAATAAAATCCTAATATCACAAAAAATATCTTCAATGGATGGTAGAAGGCACTCTCCCTAATATTTTTTGCTTTTTTCTCTCTTATCTTAAACATCCTAATAATGATATATGAAAAACTACTACTAAAAATTCTAAAAAATAGAATCATTCCAAGTGCTATTAATATATCAATAACTTGTACAGTAGCAATATTTTCTATCAAATTCGTAATTTGCTCCATTTTTATTCTCCATAATCTTTCAATTTTAGCCCATGTAGTCACGCAACTTCTTACTCCTACTAGGATGTCTCAACTTTCTCAAAGCCTTTGCCTCTATTTGTCTAATTCTCTCACGAGTTACTTCGAATTCACGGCCTACTTCTTCCAATGTTCTAGCCTTTCCATCCTCTAATCCAAATCTTAGTTTTAAAACCTTTGCCTCTCTTGGCGTTAATGTATCTATAACATCTTCTAATTGTTCTTTTAATAAAGTATATGCTGCAGAATCATGAGGAGCTGGACTGTCATCATCTTGTATAAAATCTCCCAAATGGCTATCATCTTCTTCCCCAATTGGTGTTTCCAAAGACACTGGGTCTTGTGCTATTTTCTGGATTTCCATAACCTTTTCTACTGGTATTTCCATCTCTTCTGCAATTTCTTCTGGGGTTGGTTCTCTTCCCATTTGTTGCAATAAATGTCTTGATGTTCTTATCAATTTATTAATCGTTTCCACCATGTGTACAGGAATTCTTATGGTTCTTGCTTGGTCAGCAATTGCTCTTGTAATAGCTTGTCTAATCCACCAAGTAGCATACGTACTAAATTTAAAGCCTTTGGTATAATCAAATTTTTCAACTGCTTTAATCAATCCCATATTTCCTTCTTGAATTAAATCTAAAAATAGCATTCCTCTACCCACATATTTTTTAGCAATACTTACTACTAATCTTAAATTAGACTCTGCTAATTGTTGTTTTGCTTCTTCATCACCATCTAGAATTCTTTTTGCCAAATCTAATTCTTGTTCAAAAGTCAAAAGTGATATTCTTCCAATTTCTCTTAAATACATTCTAACAGGGTCATCTACATTAATACTTTCATAATTAGTATCTGTTATTTCATCTAGTTTTAAATCTTCTACCTCTTTTAAATCTTCAATATCTGGTTCTTCTTCTAGCTCATCTGATAATAAATCGACTCCTAATTCCTCAAAAGCATCAAAAACTTGGTCAATTTGTTCTGGATTGACATCATCTAATTCAGTTGCCAAATCTCCATAAGTTATTTGACCCTTTTCCTTTGCTTTTTTTAATATACTATTTACTTTTTCTTCTTTTAATTTACTATCTATTTTATTTTCTGCTTTTTCCTCTTTTTCTGTTGGTTCTTCTATTTTTTCTTTCTTGATTACTTTTTTATCTTCTGCTGTCTTTTTAGCTTTTTCCCTTGCTTCTTCTATTTTCTCTGTTTTTTCTTTTTTACTTTTGACTGTTTTTGTATGGGTAGTGTTTTTTTCCTTTTTATTCACTGCTTTTTTATTTCCTTTTGTCTCTTTGTTTTCTTCTTCTTTCATCTCTTCTTTTTTCTTTGCCATCCTTAAATCCTTCCTTTCTAAATTGTTTCCATCTGTCCGGAAAAGAATTTTATAAATTTCCCTTACTAATTTTATTTAATCGAATGCCAATATCTCTTAATTCCTTCTCCAATTGTTCTTCTTGATTACTTTCTAAATTTTGTCCTAACAATGCTAGTATTTCAAATTTACGATTACTTAGCTTGTCTCTCTCATAGCCTTGCATAACATCATCAATCGCTTTTTCCATATCTTGAATCTCATAATCATCTGCCATAATTTCTGTAATATGATTTTGCTCTCTTTCTCCTAGCATATCTATAATGCTATTTATATTACTATTTCCTTTTTCAAATTCTTCATACAGCTTTTTGGCAATTTCTTGATTAATCGTATCTTTAAAGTCTTCTACTTTAATATTTTGTTGGATGATTTGAAAAACATTAATATCTCCTGTTAATAAGATAGATATTGCTGTATTTTCTCTTTTTCTTACCTTTTCTGAAATAGGATTTTCTTCTATTTTTTGCTCATTTATTTCAAGTTTTGGTTTCTCTAAAGTCTTTTCACTTTTACTACTATACATTCGTTTATTAACTTCTGCATAAATAGCCTCTTTGGATATATCATACTCTTTGGCAATTTTCTCTATATAGATTTCTCTTTCTATGGTATTGTCTACTCTAGCAATTAGTTTTGCAATTTCATTTAAAAATTTAATTTTATCATTTACACTCTCTAAGTTTAAATTTTGTTTTAATACTTTTACTTTAAATTCAATCACAGAAAGTGCCTTTTCCACTAAATTGTTAAACCTGCTATTTCCATATTTAATAATGTATTCATCTGGGTCTTTTGCTCCCTCCATTTGCAAGATTCTAATGTCACATCCCATATCTTGTAAAATATCCAATGCTCTTATCTTAGCAGTAAGACCTGCTTCATCGGAATCAAAACTTAGTATGATTTTTTCTGAGTTTTTTCTGAGTAACCAACCTTGTTGCTGTGTTAATGCTGTTCCTAATGGTGCCACTACATTGGTAATCCCTCTTTGATGAAGTGAGATAACATCCATATAGCCTTCTACAATTAAGATTTGCTTGATATTCCCTTTTTTGGCAACATTTAATCCAAATAGATTTCTTCCTTTACTATACACAACATTTTCAGGTGAATTGATATACTTTGGCTTAGAATCATCTAATACTCTTCCTCCAAAAGCGATTACTCTCCCTCTTACATCACAAATAGGAAACATAAGTCTGTTTCTATATCTATCTATATATTGTCCTTTGTCATTTCGATTGACTAATCCTGATTCTAAAATTTCGGTTTCTTCAAATCCTTGTTTTTTTAATCCCTGATATAGTTCATCAAATTTCCCTGAAAAACCAATTTGGAAAGATGTTAAAGTTTCATTGGTCAATTTTCTTTTTTTGATGTAATCTTGTGCTATTTTTGACTCTGGTTGATAAAGATTTTGGTGATAATAATTGGCAGCCCATTCATTTACTTTGTATACTTTAGCTTTTAACATTTCTTTGGCTGCATCTCCACCACTTTCTAAGGTTGGTAATTGTATATTCGCTCTTTCTGCTAAAGTTTGAACTGCTTCCACAAAATTAATGCCTTCTATTTTAGTTAAAAAAGTAAATACATTTCCTCCTACTCCACAGCCAAAACAATGAAATATTTGCTTATCTGGCGATACGGAAAAAGAGGGTGATTTTTCATTATGAAAGGGACATAGCCCAAAAAAATTTCTTCCGCTTCTTTTTAAATGCACATATTGTGATATGATATCTACAATATCATTCGTTTGCCTTATTTCGTCTATCATTTCATCACTATAACGTTGCATTTTTTCCTCACTTTCTTTTATCTTAGTTCTGGAAAACCATTATGGCACTCGACTTAGAACTAAATTTTCTATAATATCCCCAATAAATCTACATAGTTATATTATTCGACGGATTTTACGTAAATCCTTCTTGATTTTTAAAAAAATTGTCAAAAGATTTATCTCTTTTGACAATTTTCTACTTTATTCAATAGCATCATTTTATTATCTAATTTATGAATTATTTTCGCATAATTAACCCATTCCTTTGACTCTTTTCTGCTAATCTCATCCTCTGCCTTATATTTCATTTTATGCTCTAAATTAGACCAAAAATCCATTGCTATCGTTCGAATTTGAATTTCTACTTTAACATAGATATTTTTTTGGGTTATCATAACTGGTACTTCTACAATTAAATGATAACTAGAATAACCGCTTTTTTTAGGATACGTAATGTAATCCTTCTCTTTCAAAACATGAATACCAGGAATTTTTTGTATGCAATCTTTAATAGAAAAAACATCTTTTTTCAAAGGACACACAATTCGAATACCAGCAATATCGTTTATATTTTCAATCATATTTTTATACGTAAGTTTTATATTTCTTTTTTTCATCTTATGTACAATACTTTCTGGTTTTTTAATTCTTGTATGGATATGGTCTATTAAGTCATGATGATAAAATACTTTAAATTCATCTTTTAAAATTCCTATTTTGGTTTCTAATTCTCGAATTGCTATAGAATAAATAAACATTAGCTTTTCAAAAGTTTTGTCTTCTACTTGTAATGTCTTATTATAATCCATAAAATTTTCTATTTTTATTAAACTGTCTGCTTCTTTCTTTTTGTGTTTCATGTAAGCCTATACACCTCTCTTTATATTTAGTATATGCTTGATGTTATCGTTTTATTGTTACCAATTGATATTTTCTTTGTGTCTTTTTCGTGAAAAACCATAAAAAAATGAGACAAGAGGGATAGACCTCATTTGTCTCATTTAAATCTTGTTATTAATTCTGCTTGTGTATAAATTACTTTTTCTCCTGTTTTTATATTTTCAACCTCCATTTTATCTCCTTCTGTTTTATCTCCTAAAATAATCATATAAGGAGTTCCTAAGACTTTACAATCTTTCATTTTACTGCCTATACTTAGGTTTTCTCTATCATCTAAAATAGCTGTAATTCCTTCTTTTTGTAAAGTGCTATATAGTTCATTTGCTTGTTTTACTTTTTCGGGATTATCCATTTTTGGAATAATTTGAATTCGATAAGGAGCTATCGTTTCTGGTAAAGAAAAACCACAAGGTCCCCATTTCGTGTCATTTATCAAACTTTGCTCATATAATGCTGCTACTGTTCTACTTACCCCTATTCCATAACATCCCATATAATATAAAAATTGTTTTCCCTCTTGATTCGTAAATTCTCCATTCATCATTTCAGAATATCTGGTTCCTAATTGGAAAATATGTCCTAATTCCATGGTTCTTATTTCTTTAAAATTTGAAATGTCTTCTATTCCATATTCTTCTTTCAAATACTCTTGGTAATTTTCTTTTTCTAATATTTCTGTATTTAAGCCTATTTTTGCTTTTTCATCATAAAGTATTTTATCTTCCCCTTGTTCGGAAATCAGCATAAATTCTTCTGATTTTTTTCCTCCCATTGCTCCATTATCTGCAACGATAGGAATTACGTTCATTCCTATTTTTTCAAATATCTCTAAAAATGCTTTTCTAGTATTTTCATAAGATTTAGCCATTCCTTCTTCATCTGCATCAAAGCTATAAGCATCTAACATAGGAAAAGATTTTCCTCTTAATAAATATCCTCTGGTTCTAATTTCGTTTCTATATTTTTCTCCAATTTGATAATAGGTTACTGGTAAGTTTTTGTAAGATTTTAATTTTTCTCTGGCAAATTCTAAGATTGCTTCTTCTCCTGTTGGTGCTAAACAAAATGTTCCTTTATTGGATTCTGTTATTAGCATAGTTCCATCTTCTACATAATGGTCATACCTTCCTGAGTTTTTCCATATCGTATCTGGTTGCAAAGTTGGCAGTAAAACTTCTGTACATCCATATTTATTTAAAGTTTCTACAATTATTCTTTCTACCTTTCTTCTTACTAATAATGGCACTGTATTATAGGCAAATAATCCTGCACCATATTGTACTAATTGTCCTGTTTGTAACAATATGCTTTGACCTGGATACATTTCATCTATATTATTTAATTTTACCGTTCCTAGTCCTGTTTGTGACAATTTCATATGAATCCCTCTTTTCCTTTCATCTTTTTATATCTCTTCTTTTATTGCTTCCCTTTCGGGCATTGGAGCCTCTGGTTTTCCTTCTTTATTAGCAGTTGATTCATCTTCGTCTTTTTCTTGTTCCACTAATTCATCGATTACAATTTGTTGATTTTCATCCATTTTATATTTTGGTAACTCTGGTAATTCTTCTAAAGAAGCATAACCAAACATTCTTAAAAAATCATCTGTGGTTCGATATGACATTGGTTTTCCGGGTAAATCAATCTTTCCCGCTTCTTGAATTAATCCATATTCTAATAATTTATAAACACAAGCATCTGCTGAAACGCCACGTATAGCTTCTATTTCTGCTCTACTTATTTTAGGATTATAGGCAATAATTGCTAATGTCTCTAATGCTGCATTGGATAAATTCGGCTTATTTCTTTTATCCACCACTGGAAGGATAACATCTTGTAATTCTTTTTTGGTACCTAATTGATAAGATTGATTAATCCTTATGATTTCAATCCCTCTGGCTTGTTGCTTATATTCTTCTTGCATACTAGCAATGATATTTTCTATGTCTTCTTCGGATATTTCTAGACTTAATATTAATTCTTTTTGCGTAACTGGTCTTCCAGCTGCAAACAAGATAGCCTCTATTGCGGATTTTAATTGATTAATTTCCATTTTTTCCTCTTTCTTTTTGATTGTATATTGATTACATTATTTTAGTATATTCTATTTTTTATCCTATACATTATGCCATGAATAGCCTATTTTGTCAATAATTTGAATTTTTTAAGTTTCCCATTTTTCTTATTTTTTAATCTAAAAATTATCCTATCTAGTAAAATGAAATGATGCGCAGTTTGGTAGGACACCTGTTCATACAGATAATCCAGATTAATTCTTATCTATTTGAACTATAACGAAACTATTTTATAGGATTAGTCCTACCAGTAAAGAATGGAATTTTACTAGATAGGACAATTTTTAGATAATCAAATCATTGAAAAACATTAAAACTTAAATTCCAAATTTTCTTGCACTTTTAAATATAATATGATACTATACTTTTAAGAACAACAGTGGCATGATTAAAATTTTTTGACCTTTTAGATTAGTTTTCATGCCACGCCCGTTGTTCGCTCGCGAAAATTGCAGAGCAATTTTCTGTGAAACGCTTTATATTATAGGAAGTTCGGAGAACTTTCCTATAATATAAAAAAAGGGAGGTATCCTTTATGGAGGAAAAAAAGAATTTAGAAGTAGTTTCTGGAGATGGTTCAGACTTAAATATTTCACCAGTATATGAACATTTAAATGTCGGCAAACCTAAATCTGCCAAAGAAAAGCCAACTGGTATTGTAATTCCAAAAGTTTCAGATAAAATTTCAAAAAAAGAAGACGATAATAAAGAAGACGAAAAAAAGGAAGAAAATTAAATTTTCTTCCTTTTTTATTAATTTGAAAATGAAGTGCAACAACGCCAAATGATAATTATTTTTCAAATTACTCTTCTACTTTTTCAAACAACTCTTTACTAACGCCACACAAAGGGCAAGTCCAATCCTCTGGTAAATCTTCAAACTTTACACCCTCTGCCTCTTCATCGTAGACGTAACCACAAACTGTACATTTATATTTCATCCTATTCACCTCCCAATATACTCTCTGCTAATTTTTCCATCTGTATGATTGTTTCTTGTTTCATCGTGGATGGAATGGTAACAGATGGTTCTATGATAGTAATATCTTTCATTTCTTGTAAAATGCTTTTCATTGTTTTGGCTGCTGATGGAGCCCAAGAACCATTTTCTATCACACCAATTTTTCTATTTTGATAATTTCTTTCCTTTAATTTCATCAAAAATTGTTGCATTGGCACAAAAACACCAGCATTGTAACTAGAAGCTGCTAAAATAATTTTATCATAACGAAAAGCATCTTCTACTGCTTCTGCCATATCTTCTCTTGCTAAATCCGTTAAAACTACTTTTTTAGCACCTTTTTCTTCTAGCATTTCTTTTAATTTTTCAGCAGCTTTGAAAGTATTTCCATAGATGGAGGCACAAGCAATAAATACACCGTCATCTTCTGGTTGATAACTACTCCATATATCATATTTTTCAATATAATGTCCTAAATTTTCTTTTAAAATTGGGCCATGCAAAGGGCAAATCATTTTAATATCTAATGTAGAAGCTTTTTTTAATAAAGCTTGTACTTGTGCTCCGTATTTTCCTACAATTCCAAAATAATATCTACGAGCTTCACAATCCCAATCTTCTTTGGTATCTAATGTTCCAAATTTTCCGAATCCATCTGCTGAAAATAAAATTTTCTCTGTTTGTTCATAGGTTACCATGACTTCTGGCCAATGTACCATTGGTGCCATAAAGAATTGTAGTGTATGCTTTCCAATATTAATAGTATCTCCTTCTTTTACTACTATTTTTTTGTCTGTTAAATCAATGTCAAAGAAATTTGGTAACATATTGAATGTAATAGTATTTCCTATGATTTTCATATCTGGATATTTTTCTACTAATAATCCTATATTATAAGCATGGTCTGGTTCTAAATGGGAAACAACTAGATAATCTACAGTTTCTCCCTCTAATGCTTTTTCTAAATTTTCTAGCCAAGTATCTGTAACTTTTCTGTCAATTGTGTCTAATACCACATTTTTCTCATCTTTGATAAAATAAGAATTATATGCCATCCCATTGGGTACTTCATATTGTGATTCAAATAGTCGAATATCTTTGTCATCTGCACCTATGTATAATATATTGTCTGTTATGGTTGTATCTTTCATTTTTACTCCTTTCTTAAATTATGTCTCATTTTTTCTATAATATTCTTATTTTTTTGTATTTCTATTATATCAAAAAAATTCCAATTGTAAAGTGATATGTATCAATTGCTGGAAAATTTATGTATAAAATGGAAAAACCTATTATTAAAGATAATGTCCACCTTTCTTGGGGTGACAAATCTTTTATGGAATTTATTTGTTTTTTTACAATCTTATCATCTTTCTTTTTTAATTTTAGATATTTCTTTACAACTGAAAAAATAAAAAAAATTATTATGAACGAAATTAATATATATTGTAAATAAATTTCATTTATATATAGTATTAATTTTGAACCTGCATATGTCCCTAACATACACAATATAGAAAATATAATTACTAATCTCAATTCATAATTTTTATTTTTTACATATTATTATCAATTTATAAAGTTCCATCATTTTTTCCAGTCCTCTGCTACTTTTTCAATATCTATTAACCATCTTTTGCTTAATCTATAATATATTTTATGGTCACTCAAATGAAAGCCTTCGTATATAACCTTTCCTGCTCTATTATATACAGAAAAAGCTTTTGCATGCGAAGAACTAAGCAATACTTTTTTTATTTCATTGTTCAGAATATTAGGTATAACATATTCATACATCATTTTAAATCCTATTCCTCTATATTCCTTTTGTATTACAAAAGCTTCAACAACAGAATATTGTTCTATATCTTTTATTTCTTCTTTGTAATTTATTTTATCTAAAAACTCTCTTATATATTGCTCACCTTTTACCATAAAAACATGTCCCACAAGTTTTCCATTAATTTCAGCACAAAATATATTAATCTCTAAATCCTCTCCCTTTTCTATTTTTTCTAATAAAGTATTGTATTTTTTCTTATCATGTTCATATTCATTCCAATCATCGTACATATTATTTTGTTTTTTATTTATTACATGTTGTTTTGTTGGTTCAAGAATTTTTTCTAAGTTTAATTTAATCTTATCTAATTCATCTTTACTTGATATTGAATAATATTTAATATTTCTTTCTTCCATATTTTCTCCTTTTCTAGTAACTTTTACCTACTTTTGTTTTATATCATAAATCGACATTTTTTCATAGTATTTTATGAATATTTATAAAACTTTTTGTTATCTTTAATCATTATGAATACTCATTCGATTCGACACTTTTCTCTTGACATCGATTCTATTTAGGCATATACTAAAGCCATAATAAAAAAACAAATTTAAGAATTTGCATATTTATACAGTACAGAGCTTTCCTCCCACAGGGAGAAAATTCTTACTGTATAAAAAAACAAAAAAGGAGGCTATAGAAGCATGGATAACTTAATAGAAATCAGATGGCATGGTAGAGGAGGACAAGGTGCCAAAACAGCATCTTTATTGCTTGCTGATGCTGCCTTCAACACAGGCAAGTACATTCAAGGTTTTCCAGAATATGGACCTGAAAGAATGGGAGCACCCATTACAGCTTATAATCGTATCAGTAGTAATCCTATTACCATTCACAGTAATATTTATGAACCTGACTATGTCGTAGTTGTAGATGATACACTTTTAGAATGTGTTGATGTAACAGCAGGACTAAAAGAAACTGGTGCCATTATTATTAATACTACAAAATCAGAAGAACACTTAAAAACTGCCTTGAAAGGATATAAAGGTAATATCTATACCATTGATGCTAGAAAAATATCAGAAGAAGCTTTAGGAAAATATTTTCCGAATACGCCTATGCTAGCAGCCATTGTAAAAGTAAGTGGTATCATGACAGATGAAGCTTTACTAGAAGATATGAAAGGGTCTTTTCAACATAAATTTGCGAAAAAACCTGAAGTCATTGATGGTAATATGAAAGCTTTAGAATTAGCATTAAAGGAGGTAAAAAAGATATGACAGAAATTAATAACAACACCCCTATGGAAAAGCTTACTCCTGGTGGTGATATTTATACTGCTGGAAATGCAAGAGAATTTAAAACTGGCGATTGGAGAAGCATTCGTCCTATTTTCTTGAGTGATAAATGCAAACAATGTGGACTTTGTTTTCCTGTTTGTCCAGAGGATGCCATCCCAGTAAATAAGGAAATGTTAAGAGAAGATTTTGATTATGATTATTGCAAAGGATGTGGCGTGTGTGCTAAAGTGTGCCCATTCGGCGCCATTGAAATGAAGGAAGAATAGTTTGAAAGATAATTATCATTTGGCGTTGTTACACTTCGCTTTTAATTTAATCAACGTGCCGACGCACGCCTCATAAATTAAAAACTCGTGTGCCTAGCCAAATAACAATTCTATTTCAAACTAAATAAAATAACTCAAGAAAGGAATGATAATAAAAATGAGTATAAGAGAAAGATTAAGTGGTAATGAAGCAGCAGCTACTGCTATGAAGCAAATCAATCCAGACGTTGTAGCCGCCTTTCCTATTACCCCATCTACTGAAATCCCTCAATATTTTTCTACCTTTGTAGCAAATGGAACAGTAGATACAGAATTTGTTGCCGTAGAAAGTGAGCACAGTGCTATGTCTGCTTGTATTGGAGCAGAAGCAGCTGGAAGTAGAGCCATGACAGCTACTTCTGCCAATGGTTTATCTTTAATGTGGGAAATGATTTACATTGCTTCTAGTTTACGATTACCAATCGTTTTATCTTTAGTAAACAGAGCGGTATCTGGTCCTTTAAACATTCACTGTGACCATTCAGATGCTATGGGAGTTCGTGATAGTGGCTGGATTATGCTATTTTCAGAAAACAATCAAGAAGCCTATGACAATACCTTAATGGCTCATAGAATTGCAGAACACAAAGATGTCATGTTACCATTAATGGTATGTCAAGATGGATTTATTACCTCACATGCCATCGAAAATATTGAATTAGTAGAAGATGATAAAGTAAAAGAATTCGTAGGAGAATACAAACCAGAACATTACTTATTAAATAAAGAAGAACCAATTGCCGTTGGTCCCTTAGACTTACAAGCCTACCTATTTGAGCATAAAGTACAACAATCAGAAGCTATGAAAAGAGCAAAACAAGTCATTTTAGATGTGGCCAAAGATTTTGAAAAAATGACAGGTAGAAGTTACAGTTTGTTTGAAGAATATCAATTAGAAGATGCCGAAATCGCTATCGTTTGTATGAACTCAACAGCTGGAACCACCAAATATGTAGTTGATAATCTAAGAGCCAAAGGAATCAAAGCTGGACTTTTAAAAATACGTGTATTTAGACCATTTCCAGTACATGAAATAGCAAAAGCTTTATCTCATGTAAAAGCCATCGCCATATTAGACAGAGCAGATTCTTTAAATGCTGCAGGAGGTAGCCTATTTGAAGATGTTACATCCGCTATGTATGTAAATAACGTACATGTGCCAGCTGTTAATTATGTTTATGGTATTGGTGGTAGAGACACCAAAGCAGATGATATCGAATCTGTTTACACTGATTTATTAGAAATTGTAAAAACAAATAAAATTGACAATCCTTATCGTTATTTAGGATTAAGAAAGGAAGGTGACAAATAATGGCTTATAATGTAAAAGATGTCGTAGCCAATAAACCTTCAAGATTTACAGCGGGACACAGAATGTGTGCTGGTTGTGGAGCACCTCCAGTAGCAAGACATATTATGAGAGCCTTAAAACCAGAAGACCATGCTGTTGTTTGTGCAGCCACAGGTTGTATGGAAGTTTCTACTTTTATTTATCCCTATACAGCTTGGACAAATTCCTTTATTCATACAGCATTTGAATGTGCAGGTGCTACTTTAGCAGGCGCTGAAGCTGCTTACCAGTCTATGAAAAAACAAGGAAAATTACCAGAAGGAGAAACTAAATTTATCGCTTTTGGTGGAGATGGTGGAACCTATGATATTGGTTTGCAAAGTTTATCAGGTGCTATGGAACGTGGACATGACATGGTTTATGTATGTTACGACAATGGTGCTTACATGAACACAGGAATTCAACGTTCCTCTGCTACCCCAAAATTTGCAGACACCACAACCTCACCTGCTGGAAAAGTCATACCAGGAAAAATGCAATCGAGAAAAGACTTAGCTAAAATCATGGTAGGACATCATCTTCCTTATGTAGCACAAACACTTGGTTATATGAATTTCAAAGATTTATATGAAAAGGCAGAAAAAGCCATTTACACTGAAGGACCAGCTTTCTTAAATGTCATGGCACCATGTCCTAGAGGATGGGGCTATCCAACTGACCAATTAATGCCAATCAACAAACTAGCAGTAGAAACTTGTTACTGGCCTCTATATGAAGTAATCGATGGCAAATATAAAATCAATTATAAACCAGCCAAAAAATTACCAATTGAAGAATTCTTAAAACCACAAAAAAGATTTAAACATATGTTTAAACCTGGTAATGAATGGATGATAGAAGAATTCCAAAAAGAAGTTGACAACAGATGGCAAGAGCTTTTAAATTTAGAAGAAATTACAAACAGGGATTAGAGGGACGTTCCTTAAAATCCCTGAAATAGAGATTGAAATGGATGACCTTAGCTGTTATGAGTGTATACGAATTACAGATAAGAATACCTTTAGGTACACTCCCTCAATCTCTGTTTTCTTTTTTAAAATATTTGTAATCCTATTTTTTCCAATTCCTAATATTTCTGATATTCTTTGTTAGTACAAAAATATTCATTTTTTAACTGTGTCATAATCTGCATAATTAAAGAGTTATCTTTCTTTATTTCTTCTTTCTTTACTCCCCATTTTATAAAATTGGTTGAAATAATTCGAATTATTTTAAAATTAAATTGTTCCCTTACCCCCTAAAACAGGAATTTTAAAGAACGGACCTAAAAGCTAACTTATCTGTAATTCACTTCGCTCAAACAGCTAAGAAATCCCTCTAATCCCTGCTTTCTATTACAATTAAAATACCTTCTTTTAATTCAATCGTGGCCATGTCTTCCACTATCTCATTGCTAATCCCTAAACTCAATCCAACTGACAAAGAAGCATTATTTAAAGGATATTGAAAACCTTTTAAGGTAATTCCTTTTACGGTAGTCGTTAATGGAAGAAATGAAATATACTTTCCATAAGTTTTATCCTTAACTAATTGCGTATTCTCTTTTACTAAATAAATCCTATTATAAGAATCCAATATCTCACAAGGGATTCCTATTTCTAGTGCTTCTTTAAGAATATGAATATTAGCTAACGCATGGTCCATTCTTTTTCCAAGTGCTCCCATTATCGTAATGGTAGAACTATTTAATTCAATAGCTAGTTTCAAAGCAATATCTGTGTCTGTATTATCCTTCTCTGGATTATATTTATGAAAAACAATTTGGGGATTTTTTTGATAAAATTGCAATATTGATGTACTTACTGAATCAAAGTCTCCTACTACATGATTTGGAACAATATTAAGTGCATACAACATTTCTAACCCTCTATCAACCGCAATCATATTTTGCCCGACTATGTTCTTCACAATATTTTGCTAACTCTTCTTTATTAATTTCTCCCCCTGCAATAATAAGTGTATCCATTTTTTCTCCCATCTATTTTATTTAAGGAATATATCTAAAGGTATAACTTATCTGTAATTCTCCTATGCTCATACAGCTAAGAAATCCCCTTAATCCCCAAAACAGGGATTTTAAGGAACGTCCCCTAATCCCTGTTTAATTGGTATTAAAAACAAAGCTCCTATGATAATTGGCAAATAAAAAGTATACATTCTCCAAAATAAAATCGACATATGAATGGTTCCATTTTGAAAAATAGAATTGAATAATAAGTAAAATCCGCCTTCTGCTCCCAGTCCTGAACCTGGTGTTGGAATAAATGTCATAATCAATAGTAAAAAGGCTTGCATTGGTATGATTTGTAAAAAGCTCACTCCATAATTTCCAAATGCTCGATATACCATATAGGTAATAGAATAATAGACTAGACTCTGTACAACTGCAATTAGAAACATCTTTAATACCATTATTTTTTCTGATTTCATAAGGATAAACTGATTGCTAAAATTGTCTATACTTGCATTTAACTTTTTTATTTTTTGTTCTGTATTTTTTAGAAGATGTATCTTTCCTAATAATCTAACAATTGGATTGGTAATATATACTATGATTTCCTTTTTTATGCCTGCCAATATCATAACTAGTATTGCTATGATATTAACCATAAATCCTATGATGGCAATCCACAAATAATCTTGCATTAATGTTTTAAAAAATTCAAATTCTATGATAACAACAACTAATGTAGAAACTACTAGAGCTGTCTGTGTAATAATAAATTTTATCGCCATTGCTGACAAAGAATCACTTACTCTCTTCCCTGTCTTATTTAGTTCATATGCCTGCATTGGCTGTCCTCCAGATGAAAAAGGTGTGATATTATTAAATAATTGCCCTATCATAGATACTTTAATTGAATTCGTGAATTTTTGGT
This sequence comes from uncultured Clostridium sp., assembly GCA_948470605.1. GTDB lineage: Bacteria > Bacillota > Clostridia > TANB77 > CAG-508 > CAG-269. Next base: position 26,591 of record CAOKPI010000015.1, read on the forward strand.
CCTGGTACATTTTTTTGATTGGTATATGTAAGTTTAAACTCTCACAAAGCCAATGCATTATCAAACATATTAGACCAGCTAAAACCCATCTATAATCTACACTGTTTAATACATGCATAATATTTTCTATTCCATCTACTTTTAACATATAAATGAATAATCCTAAAAATATAATAAGGATTAAACTAACATTTAAAATAGCTGTTTTTTTATTCGTTGCTTTATTTTCACTTAAGCTTGGATTATTTTGATTGTTTTCCTTGTTTATGTTCTCTCCGAATTCTTCTTGCACGATTTCCCTCCTACTTTAGTTTATATCATAATTATATACTCTACTATACTTAAAAATTAATTAACTTTTTTAATTTTTATTTCGAAAAAACCTCAAGCTTTATCTGATTGGTATCAGATTTTACTCAAGGCTTTAATATTGCTGTTTTATTTTTTCGTAATACTAAAATCATAAGCATTAGCATAATCAAATGTTGCACTAGTATTTAATTGTGTACTTTCTCCTGGTTCTAATGTTCCTAGAAAAGCACCTATTGTTACAATCTCTTTTCCAGCCTTGTCTACTATTTTAATATTAACTGGATATCCTCCCTTAGTTGTATTTGAAACATTAGTAACAGTACCCAACAATACGGTTACATTATCTTTCTCCGTTACTTGAAAATTACTAATTTCCATTCCTTCAAATGTCTTTGTTTCATGCAATTTATCACTTGTATTTAATCTTGTTCCATCCCCTAATACATTTACAAACTCTTCTTCGGTCTGTTGTACAGAGTTATTCTGATTTTCTTTGTTTGTACTTTTATTCTTAATTACTACTGCTACTATAATAACAATAATTGTAATAATACTCAGTATTAGTATCATCTTTTTTTCTTTTTCCTTCATCTTTTTTCCTCCTCGTTTCTTTTGTTCTTCGAAATTCTTTTTCTGTTATTGTCTACTTTTCAAGGTTTGCATTTCTTTTATATTTTATCTTTAAATAAAGTTAATGTCAAGATAAAATGTAACTTTTTTTATCGTTTTTTACTTTTAGCGTTACTATTCAGCTTAGCATATCTATCAAAAAAAATCATAAATCTTCCAAAACTACTTTTATTTTTTGTATTTATATGATACAATACAATAAATTTTAAAAAGATTTGTCAAAAGATGAATGGAGGAAAAAATTATGGAGCTAAATAGATGTAGTAGATGTGGGAATTTTTATGTAGCAGAAGGAAATGTATGCCCAAAATGTAGCACAAAAGATGGATTTGAATTTTCAGCTTTTAAATCTTATGTACAAGAAAATGGGATGGAAAATTCTGTGCATACTATTTCTAATACTACTGGTATTTCTGTTAAAAATTTAAATCGTTTCATGGACTATCCAGAATTTCAAGATTATCAAAAGCAATTAGATAGTCTTCAAGAAATAGAAAACGTATTAAGTGAACTTGGGAATAACTAATTAAATTTTTGTATAAAATGTTGATATATTAATACTTATAATATATCAACATTTTAATAAATATTGCAAATATAATAGAAAGGTTTGATAAAAATGGAAAATGTCTTTACTATATTAGAACAAAGAGGTTACATTGAACAAATGACTCATCCACAAGAAATCAAGACTCTTTTTGGAAAAGAATCCGTTCCCTTTTATATTGGAATTGACCCTACTGCTGATAGCCTACATGTTGGTCATTTCGTTTCTTTGATGGTAGCAAGCCATATGCAGAGATGTGGTCATAAGCCAATTATTTTAGTAGGTGGTGGTACAGCAACCATTGGTGACCCTTCTGGAAAAACAGATATGAGAAAAATGCTTTCTCGTGAAGAACTAAATCACAATGTTGATTGTATCAAAAAACAAATTGAAAAATTCGTTAGCTTTGAAGGAACGAATGCTGCCATTATTGTAAATAATGCAGATTGGTTATTAGATTTAAAATTTATTGACTTTGTACGCGAAATCGGAAGCTTATTTTCTGTTAATCGAATGCTTTCTGCTGAATGTTATAAACAAAGAATGGAAACAGGTTTAACCTTTTTTGAAATGAGTTATATGTTAATGCAATCCTATGACTTTTTATATTTATACAACAAATATGGATGTAAACTTCAAATGGGTGGAAACGACCAATGGTCAAATATCATAGGTGGTGTTGAACTGATTCGAAAAATTGGAAAAGATGATTCCTTCGGTTTAACCTTTAAACTATTAACGACAAAAGAAGGCAAAAAAATGGGTAAAACAGAGAAAGGTGCTCTTTGGTTATCTCCCAAAAAAACATCTCCTTATGAATTTTATCAATATTGGAGAAACATCGAAGATGGAAGTGTTGAAAACGTATTTAAAATGCTAACCTTCTTACCAATGGAAAAAATAAAAGAACTAACCTCTTACCAAGATGAGAGAATCAATGAAGCCAAAAAAATCTTAGCTTTCGAAATTACCAAACTAGTTCATGGAGAAGAAGAAGCCAAAAAAGCAGAAGAAGCTTCTAATGCTTTATTTAATGGACAAGGTAGCTTAGAAAATATGCCTACTGTAAAAATAGAAAATACAAATCTATCGATTCTAGATGCCATTCTCTTAACGAATATAGCACCATCAAAAGGGCAAGCAAGAACCTTAATCAATCAAGGCGGTATTTCTCTCAATGATGAAAAAATAACAGATGTCAATTACATTCTTTCAGAGAAAGACTTTACAGATAACTATGCTATCTTAAAAAAAGGAAAAAAAGTATTTTATAAATTAGAAAAATAAAGCTGATGGCGACTTTGAGACAGGTACAAAGTCGCCATTTCATTTGCTTTTTTCCACAATTTCTACAATGTCAGCAATATATTCACCAATAACAGGAATATTGAGCGTGACAATTTTTTGTAGCAAAATGATTAGAATTGCTGTAATAAGAGTCACTCCTATACCAATTCCTACTCCCCTACTAATTCCAGCTAGTAAATTTCGTTTTATAATTTCTTTTTTATTTCCGAAATAAATAAGCCCATTCTTCATAATTTCCTTTTTGTAAAATATGATTTAACCTTTCTATTGAGTAACTCAATACATTCTTTTTTTTCCTTTTTAATCTCATTAAAAATCCCACCTTTTATTATATTGGGTCTTTTTTTTATTTTTATTCTTATTTTTATTTCTTTTTAAGAATTTCTAAGCGGTGGCAACTGCTTAGAAATTCTATAAATTCCCATATTTTTCTTGTATGGAAAGTCCTCCTACTAGGATTCTTTAGCTGTTTAGCAATTACAGATAAAGTATGCTGTGTAGAACTTTCTTACAATATAAAAATAGAAGCCTATTACGACTTCTATTTTGAGTTAATCCTTCACAGCATTTACTTGCTCTAAAGTATTTATATTATCAACTGTATTTGTTGCATTCATTTGATTCGTATCTTTATCTAACTCTTGTTTCTTCTTATCCTCTTCTTCTTTCACTATTTCTAAAGATGTCACTAAATCTTGTAGTCTTTTTATATCTTTTCCCATCATCTCCCAATCATTATTTTGATTAGATTCTGTTAAGTTTTTATTTGCCTTGATAATTGCTTCTATCAAACCTTCGATATCATCTGTATTTTCTACTTCGATATCAACAGCATAGGTAGAAAGTAAATTCTCCAAAGCTTCTGTTAAGGTATCTCCCATTGCCACCTTATTTCCTGAAGCGACGATTACTTTCTTTAAGATTGGAACTTCGGATTCATTTAACATTGTCTGATAAATAGGCTCTACATATAATACCGTATTGTTAATTGGAACAATAAGCATTTGCTTTGTTAATTTTGTTCCTGTTGTATTTAAAGCCTCTAATTGAGCTGATATTGCTTCGTCTTCCTCTATTTGTTTATCTAGTTGCATTGGCCCTACCATGTTACTGTCTGCTGAAAATTTATATAATTTTAATTGATTTGTACTACCATCTGTACTTCCTACTAAATAAGAAATAATATTTTGTTTTTCATCTGGTGTATATATTTGCACTAGTCCTAACTGTTCTCCGTCCGCTGTTTTTACCATTGTATCATAAGGTTTCATATAGGTTCCTGTTGATTTAGTAGTTCTTACTGTATTGTATTTAGCAATATCCCACAAATCATCTGCTCGGTATAACACATCTGGTTTTACATTATGGTATATCTTTAGAATGTCAGCTTGCACATTATATAAAAATTTCGGATAAACTAGATGTTCTGCTATATCCTCTGGAATTTGTTCATCTAAATCCATAAATAAAGTCTCATATATATTTCTATATGCCATAGCAATTGGGTCTGTTCTATCAGTTATATAATATGATATGGTTCCATCATAAGCATCTACCATTACTTTTACTGAATTTCTGATATAATTAATATTTTCTTTGATGCCATCATGTTCAATTGACGTGTATTGTGAATAAGGATAACTACTAGACACGGTATACGCATCTATCATCCATACAATTTTTCCTTCCTTTGTTATCACAGTATAAGGATTTTCATCATAAATCAAATAGGGTAATGCTTTTTTTACTCTGGCAATCACATCTCTATTGATTAAAATTTTACTATCCTTTGTAATTTCGTTAGAAAATGCTAGGTTCCAATTACCTTTTGTAATGCCTAAAATCAATCTGTCTACAAATCCTAGTTGTAATCCTGCTTTTCCTTCATAAGTTGAGGTATAATCTATTCCATTTTCATCTGTATAATCATATTCTTGTTTATTTTTTGCATTGGTTGCAATGATTTCGTCTGTCTCTAATCCAAAATAAATACGTGGCTGTTTTATTTTAATTTGTTCATCTTTTCCAGATACTTCTTTTTGCACATATTGTACATTTCCTGTTTGCGTACTTTCTGTTGCAGATGCTATAATTTCTCCCATTCCGTGAGTATATTCATAAGTTTTATTATTATAGGTTCTTCCTGAATTGATAATTTCTCTTGGTGCCACATATACCACTTGATTCTTCCCATTTATTTGATATTTTGCTAGATTAGCATTTCGATAAGAAAAATATCCTGTGCCTGTTTGGCTATCTTCTAATGTCTTTAATACAGCCTCTTGACTAATAATTGGTATATTGTTAATGACATTACTATTTTTCTCAACTTCTTCTCTTGTAATCGTTCCTGAATTTTGTATATTACTTTCCTCTATATTAATTTTGTATGCATTTTTGGTATTATTAATATTTTCAGCTATGTATTCTTTTTCTTTGTCTAATTCATTGGAACGAACAAATATTAAATCAAATGCTATCATAACTACAAATAATATAACTAAATAGGCTGGTATAATAGCTAAATTCTTTAATACTTTATTTGTATTTCCTTCTTTGAAAAATTTTAAGGCTCTATAAGCAAATATAACAATAACAAAAGCAAATAGGATATAACCCCATAATTTTATAGTCGCTTCTGTTTTTCCTGCTCCTACAATATCAATGTCATTATGAATGGTTAATAATTTTCCAAACATCATATTTTGTGTGTTTAAGATTGTCATAACCGCAATGCCAATGATTACTAACAAAATATTTCTGGTTAGTTTTTTCATAAATAAACTTTGCTTTAACATCTTTCCATCAATACCATCAAAAAATCGATTAAATACAATCACATAATATAATGCCATATAAATAGATAATCCTACAAATAATAGTGTAAGATACAAAGCAAATGTTTCTATCACTGGCTTCTGGAACATATAGTAAGCAATATCTAAATTAAAAATAGCATCTTGTATTCCAAAAGAAGTACTGTTAATCACTAGCATGATTTTTTGCATTAATACGCCAGATACAATGATACTTACTATTGCTGCTATTACCAAAGCTAATGATTTATTTAATAATTTAGGCATTGGTTTATTTTCTTTTTCAAAAAATGGCTTCAACCCTTTTTTGATACCTCTATTCGTAAGATATATGACAAAATACAATACCAAAAAATGAATTCCCATAATCGTATATCGATAAAACATATTGGTATAGAAAATAGAAATATATTGCTCTCCTAATTCTTGATACTCTAAAAAACTACCTCGTAATTGAATATAACTAATACCTGCCAATACTAGCAAAAATAAAATGACTAATATCATTCTTGTTTTACTTTTTTCTTTTTTATTCTTGTTTCTTGTTTCTTTTGTATTAGCTGTATCCATTATTGTCTCTTGTTTCTTTTCTGTTTTTTCTTCTGTTTCCATTTGCTCTACTTGTTTGTTTTCCTCCACAAGATTTTCCTCCTTCATTTTTCTATTGTTTATATAATCGCTTTTACAAAATCACTCGAATCAAAAATTTCCATATCATCTATTTGTTCTCCAATTCCTATAAATTTAACAGGAATTTTATTTTCTTCTACAATTCCAATTACAACCCCACCTTTGGCTGTTCCATCTAATTTGGTTAATACTAAACCTGTAATATCAGCTTCCTCTTTAAAAGCCTTTACTTGTGAAATTGCATTTTGACCTGTTGTCCCATCAATTACTAATAAGACTTCTTTATCTGCTTCTTGCATTTCTTTATTAATTACCTTCTGAATTTTATTCAATTCATCCATTAAATATTTTTTATTATGCAATCTTCCTGCTGTGTCTACTATCAAAATATCTGCTTCTTTTTCTTTTGTTATTTTAATGGCATCATAAACTACAGATGCTGGGTCTACTCCTTCTTCTCTCTTTACTAAATCCGCACCTGCTCTTTTGGCCCATATTTCTAATTGTTCAACAGCAGCAGCTCGAAAAGTATCTGCAGCAGCTACTACTACTTTTTTTCCGTCTTTTGCTAATCTATTCGCTATCTTTCCTATCGAAGTGGTTTTTCCAACTCCGTTTACTCCAATGACTAGAATAACAGATGGTTTTGTTTCAAGATGTAAATTAATGTCTGTTACATCTAATATTTTTTGCATTTCTTCTCGTAAAGCTTGCTTTATTTCTTCCTCTTCTTGGATTTTTTCTTTCTTTAATCTTTCTCTTAAATTTCCTATTATCTTAATAGATGTATCCATTCCAATGTCAGACATGATTAAAATTTCTTCCAATTCATCCAAAAAGTCTTCATCTACTTTTTGGAAACTTTTGAATACATGATTTATTTTTTCATCAAATGAGCTTTTTGTTTTGTTCATTCCTTGTTTTAATTTATCAAAAAATCCCATTGTTTTTTCTCCTTTTTTGTTTTGCCTTATTATTGTAACATAGGTTCTCTTTTTTTTCCATAGTTTTCAGGGATTTTTTTATTTATTCTATTGAATCAAAATGTTAATTTTCCCTATGTTATTTTACGATTACATTATAGTCTCTTTCTTAACATTTCAATCATTTCTAACATATAGGATTGTTTAGTAAATGTAACATTTTTAATGTATTTCCTAATCCATTCTCCATAATTGAAACTTACCTGTAATTTCATCTACATCTTTTGTATTTCCATAAATAACTGCACCCAAATATTCCAATCTATCATTTGCTTTTGAATTAATAGCTTGTACTAATTCATCATCTGTTCTAGTATCTAACATATCTTTCGGGTAATCTGCAACTAATAAATCAGGATTACTTTTAGCTATATCTATCGTATTTTTCAATTTTCCTGGTTTTACTTTTGTTATGATAAATGGAAATTTACTAATTCCTAAATGGTCTACTCCCGATTGGTCAACAATAGTTGGTTGTCCCATAATTTCAGTATCTGAATATTTACCAATAGATATAGCAAGATGTCCTATCACATTAAGCGCTACTGCTGGTTCAACATTTGATGCAATAATTCCTACAACTTTTTTATCTTCATAATTCATAATTATTTCCTCCTCTTTAAACTCTTTTTACAAATAAAAAATTCATTTTATCTCTTCTACCATACATTTCTCTTATTATATCAGTATAAGTAAATGGTACAGCAATTTGCTTGTCTCCTACTGCATCTGGATTAATTACATATAAGTTTCCTTTTTCATCTATGTCACTAACTACTAAATAGTGTCCATTTTTTGAAAATGTGCCTTGAAAATTTTTATCTCCTTCTTCTGGTCCAACTTGTATAATTGCCATATTTCCTTTTTTTAAATTATCAAAAATTCTATTTTTTTGTACTGTTGGATTATCAAAATCAATCTTTATCCTTTCATACTGTACTTTCATTTTATCAAGTGCGTACAATATTCCATCATTACAAATTCCACCTTTACTGATATATCGATTGGTGAATTTCCCATCTTCATCTGTCAAGATAATTTCTGCAATGTCCACAGGAGTAACAGTATATCCATAATTAGCCAATACAATAGCAACTGAAGTTGGTCCACATCCTTTTCTAGCTATACTCCATTCTCCAAGTTCATCTTGAAATTTACCTAATTCAAAGTCAAGTTGTCTAAATCGTATTCTATTTTGATTCATTTTTGTTCTTCCTTTCTTTCTAATATTTATTTTGTGATTTTCTTCCAATTTTCTAACCAATCAAGCCCTTTATTTTCTAGCTCTTGTAATTCTTCTATCTTAAAATATTTTACTTCTTCCACTTCTTCTTTTTGTAATTTGCATTCATTTATATCTACATTTTTTCTAACATAATATACTGTAAAATATAATTTTTCATTGGTCGCCATGCTCAAAAATCTTAGTTCTTCTTTATTTAAAAGAATGCCTATTTCCATTTTTATCAACTAATTCATGTTTCTCCATCAACTATACTCCTTAATTTCTTTCAATTATTATATCTGCACATTTAAATTAGTATAATTCATTCCGTTGTCTATAATTACTTTTGCTACATCTTTAGGATTCATCGTTTAATAATTTGTTATTAATACTTCTTTTGTAATTTGATTTTTATCTTTCAAATGATAATTCGAATTACTATAGTTATAGTTTAAGTTATGTATGTTATATTGATTTTCTATAGCCCAATCAATTAATATCTCGTTCTTTAGTCCTTTATGCTCTGTAACATTTGAAAGTGCAAATTTTATCCCATGTTCATTAACTTTATTTAAATACTCTAATAATTCTTTTTCTTTATTTTCATTCCAACCATCGTTTTCATTATAACTTGCATTTCCCAAGTAATATGGTGGATCAAAATAACAAAAATCATTACTATTTAAAGAATTAAGTTCAAAATTTTTATAATCTGTATTTACAAAAGAAATATTTTTTACTACAAGCTTTCTACAAAATTCTAATAAATTTTTTCTAATGGAGTTATTAAAATCTCTCTTTCCAACTGGCATATTATATTCGCCATTACTATTAAATCTAATTTGGTGATTAAATGCATAAATTACTAATGTTAAAAACATAAAATCTCTTTCAATAGAGTCTTTCATGTTGTTATAATCTTTTCTCAATTTCAAATAATATTGTTTATTATATTTTCCTAATCCAGAGGAACTATCTTCTCCATAAAACTCATATCCATTTTTATAGGTATTACTTAAATTATATTTTTCTATAATAGAATCTAATTTATTTACAATTTCCATATAATCGTAATTCTTAAATAGTTCTAATATTCTAATTAAGTTAGTTTCTTTGTCTATCGCAATTATCTTTTTTGCATTACTATTAACAGCTACATTTGCTCCTCCACAAAAGAAATCAACAAAAGTATCTATTTTTTTAGGAAATATATTATCAAATTGAGGTAATAACTTAAATTTTCCACCTGTATAATTTAAAGGAGATTTTACAAAGTTGTTATTATCTTTTAATTGAATTTTGCTTTCTTCGCAAATTTTCGTTGTTTCACATAAAAATAATCTCTCCTTATGATCAACTGATACACTTTTTCCTGTTGTAAAATTATTAAATGTTTGTTCAAATACTTGAACTTTTCCTCTTTTTTCTAGTATTTGCTTAATTTGCAAATCTGATATTTTAGCATTACTACGACTATTAGATTTATCTCCTGTATTATTATAAGAAACTAAAATATATTTGCAGTTACAATTCTTTATTAATTCATCAAATGCTCCAACAGCTTTATTCGTACAATATCTACTTTTTAAATTGGTTCTATCCATTTTTTTAGCAACACCATAAACTTTAGGTTTATTCCATACAGCAACATTTTCTAATAAATGATATGCATCACAGTATTGTCTGGAATTATATGGTGGGTCTATATATACTAAATCAGCTTTAATACTTTTAATGAATTTATTTGCATCTAAATTACTAATATGTGATTTTTTTTCACCTTTTTCAGAAACATCAAGCATATACATAAAAAACTTATCTTCTATATTTTTTATTTTTCTATATGCATCATAATGACCTACCGTATTTGCTACTCTATCCATTGAATATATAAGACTTGTAATCAATATACATTTTTCTCTTTCATTAATCTCTTGCTTTTTAAATTTATCTTCAATATCATCTCTAATAAATCCAATTTTCTTACAGTCTTTACTGCTGAAATATGTATCACTAAAATTTTTTGAAAAATAGTTTTCTTCCTTTATTTCCATATCATTATAATCATTAATTATTTTTTCAAGCTTTTTTATATCAGCCTTTGTAGACTCATAAAATGCTTTATAACTATAACAATTTGATTTTAAATAGTCATTAAAGTAAACTTCTTTACCATTTTTTAAAAATAAGCTACCTACTACACCTGTTCCAGCAAACACATCTACTACTGATTTCACATCCTTACAATGCTCGTTTACAGTATCTTCTATAAAATTTAATAACTTATACTTACTACCTAAAAATCTTCTATTATTTATCTCTAGTTTTCTCATTATATTTTATTTCCTTTCAAGGCATCTAATGCACACTAAAATTATAGCAATAAAAAAAGAGTTTTTCAACTCTTTTCCTATAAATTATTAACTTTATTTTTTATCATTTTTTCATACCACTCTAAATCGTTGATTTCAGTATCTTTATAAGCATTTTCAAATATTTCATACAGCTTTGCATATTGTACTTTTACATTAATTAATTTTATTATATCGTGGATAGAAAGAGAAATTATCTTTAATCCTGTCTTTACAGAATTTCTGCTTCTAAATTGATAATTCTTTCTAGATCTAAAATCACTTAATACTTCTTCTTGTAATATATTTGCCACGAAAACAGCATACGTATTATCATTGTCATTCTCTTGAATTTCTCTCATCAGATGTCTTGATACAGGTTCCATCTCATTTTTTCTTTGAGATGTTGACTCTGTAAGAGTTACTTCTAACAAAACGTTGTGTTCTGGATATTCGTTGGCTTTGTCATATTTATACACTATGTCAGCTGTACCTCCTGCTGCATGGGTCTTTGGTAATAAATTTGCATCTAAACTTAATTTCATATACTCTAAAATATTTCCAATTTTATTACTAAATTTATACCACGTTATACCTAAAATATACTCAAAGATTGTTGGTATGTCTGAGTTCCAATCTGCATATTCATTAATTAGATTTCTATTGTTACTTTCAAAAGCTTTAAACAATTTAATAAGCTGATTTTCATTAAATTTATTATCAATTAACTGGTTAAATCTCCTCAATTTTTCATCTTCAATAAATGTCTTAATACTATCCTTGCTTACAACTCTATCTGGATAATCAGCTTGAATTTGAATTATTACATCATCAACATTTATATCCAGACAATTATATATTTTATTAAATTCTATATCTTCTAAAATGAAATTATTATATTCTTGTTTGCTTAAAATGGGTGTATTTACTATCTCTTTTGATATATTTAAAAAGAAATATTTAGGAAATACATCTAATTCTATTTTATCATCAAAGATAACAATATCAGATAATGAAATATATCTTTTATTTAAATCTGCATAATCTTCTAATGTAGCTTTCCATTTTGCAGTATGCATTATCTTAAAAAATTCTATAGCATACTCCTTCTTTTCCTTAAAATTAAACAAAGGTATTTCTTTAATTTCTTCTAAATATTCTTCTGTTAGCATTCTTGGAGAAAACTTAAGGTAATCCTTCCAGTACTTAGCTACCTTTGAATTTTTCTTTGTTTGTTCTTTTATAAATACCCTTATTATATCTAATGCTTCTTCATCAAATTCTTTTTGCAATATTTCATATAAATCATTAAAAAATTTATACATTGGCTCTACATACTTTGTTCCTTTTCTACCCATATCTATAATAGAAAATTCTTCAATATCGTTTATTCCATTCTCTTTTATAAATTCAATAGCTGACTTATAATTAAACATATTATCCATCTTGCTTTGAATAATGTCTTCTATCGTCTTTTTATTATCTCTAAACATTTTTATATTTTCTAACATTAAATCTGTATATTCTCTGTTAGTGGCTAATGGCAAAATATAAGTAAATTCGTCTTTTGATAAATATTCTAATTCTGCTAAGAAATATAATAATACCGCAAATGGCTTTATATTAATTCCATTATCAGTAATTTGAAGTTTTAGTAATTGTTTTAAATATATATAACTATCCTTATTTATGTTGAATATATTGTCTCCCTTGAAATCATCTTTTTCTACAATATCAATAATTTTTTGTCCAATAGTAGATATATATCTATTATAATCTATTACACCTATTTGAACTAGTCCAGATGTTTTTTGTCTAGCATCTTTTGATTTATTATTAGCTTCTCCTGTAATAAACTCTTTTTGTAACATTTTATTATAATATTCTTCTTGGATAACATCATTACCATTCCAATTTATTTCTGGATTTTCATCCCATAATTCATTTAATATTTGAAGTTGTCTTTCAATTTTAAAATTCAAGTCTTTTACTCTAAAGCTAGTAGTACCTAAACTCCAACAATAGCTTTGAAATTTAATATCTTCTAACATAAGGCAACACTCCTTATATTTAACATTTTTCATTCATTATTATATCAAAATACTGGAAAATTTACAATATTTTTACATTTTTCAACTTGCATTTTTCTGCTCTTTCATTTTCATTGGACTGTATTTAAAATTTTATTTTTCCTTCGTATGGTCGTTGTATGGTCATGTGAAACATATTTTAACATTTATGAAAGTATGTTGAAAGGTATAGATTTTTTACAAACCTTAAAAATGGCGAAAATATAGGGCTTTCACAGTTGTTCAGATACCTTTCACATCTGTTGAAAACCCTTAATATTGGCTCCTTTGCGTAGGACGTATTCGAAAAATCTATCGCAAAAAAGTTACTTATTTCCGTTTCAAATGTAGTTATAGCAATAGTTTGTAAGAAATGTACTCACAAATCGGTATTTTTTGCTATTAACTATGTTTTTAATTTAACATAAAATTTTAGGTTTGGCAATACTTTTT
>CAOKPI010000016.1 GCA_948470605.1 uncultured Clostridium sp.
AGCTTTTTTCTTTCCTTGTCTTTGTAATCTGATTTTTACCATTTTTTTCACCTCCGAATTTTACTTTTTATTTTTATTCTATATTTTTTATAAGTTATCCGATAAGATTTTATAATCATTTATTTTGAATGGAAACGGCTAACTTAAAATTTAAAAACTAATTCATAGCAAGAGTTTATAACTTATCTGTGATTGAATTCTGCTTATTTTTTACTCTCTTAAATTTTAAAATTTTTCAAGGCATTGTGGTCAATTCCATTGAGTAAATTTTTCATACCGCCTTTACTATTCTTCATTTTCTTCATCATTTTTTGTGTCATTTCAAATGACTTGATGAATTTGTTGATGTCTTGTACTGTTGTTCCACTACCTTTTGCGATACGTTGTCTACGGCTAGCATTTAAAAGCTTTGTATCTCTTTTTTCTTGTTTGGTCATAGAACAAATAATAGCTTCTATTTTCACAAATTCTTTGTCATCTACTTTTAAATCTTTGATTTGATTCATACCTGGTATCATTTTCAATAAAGAAGAAAAAGACCCCATTTTTTTCATTTGTCTTAGTTGTGCTAAATAATCATCTAAATCTAATTCTTTTTTCTTGAATTGTTTTTCTAATTTTTCGGCTTCTTCTAAATCAAATGCTTCTTCGGCTTTTTCTATAACAGATAAAATATCTCCCATACCTAGAATTCTTTGTGCCATTCTGTCTGGATGGAATATTTCAATATCACTTAATTTCTCACCTGTCGCTGCAAACTTAATCGGTCTTCCTGTGACTTTTTTTACCGACAAAGCAGCACCACCTCTGGTATCACCATCTAATTTGGTTAATACCACGCCATCAATTCCGAAGAGCCTCATTAAATTTTTCCGCTACATTAACCGCATCTTGCCCTGTCATACTGTCTACTACTAACATGATTTCATGTGGCTTGGTATTACTTTTTAAGTTTTTCAATTCCTCCATTAATGCTTCATCAATGTGTAAACGTCCTGCGGTGTCTAGAATAATGACATCATTTAATTTTGATATAGCTGTTGACATGGCTTGTTTGGCTATGTGTACTACATCTTTTGAATTTTCATTGGAAAATACTGGAATGTTTAATTGCTTTCCTACTACTTGTAATTGCTCGATAGCAGCTGGTCGATACACGTCACATGCTACTAATAATGGCTTTTTACCTTGTTTTCTTAATAGATTTGCTAATTTCCCTGCTGTTGTTGTTTTACCAGAACCTTGCAATCCTACTAGCATAATAACAGTTGGTGGATTTGGTGTAAAATTTATTTTACTTTCCGTTCCTCCGAAGCAATTCTACTAATTCATCTTTTACAATTTTAATGACTTGTTGTCCTGGTGTTAAAGATTTCAAAACGTCTTGCCCTACTGCTTTTTCTCCGAATGGTTGCTACAAAATCTTTTACGATTTTATAATTGACATCAGCTTCTAAAAGGGCAAGTTTTACTTCTCTTAACATTTCTTTTAAGTCTGATTCAGTTATTCTTGCTTTTCCTCTGATTTTTCTTGTTATTTCTTGTAATCTGGAAGATAATCCTTCAAAAGCCATTTCAATCACATTCCCTTCTATTCGATTTCTATTTGCTGAAATTGTTAGCTATGCTTGTTACCATTTCAGTATGTAGATAAATGCTTGCCTTTATCTACTTTCCTTGTTCTCTCGACGCAAGATGGCTATTATTTTTCAAACTCTTAAACTAAACAATTCAATTCCTTCTTAATGTTTTCCAAAATGTTCGAAATCTCCTTGTCTGAATCGTTTACTTGAATTTTTGTTAATTCTGCTAACACTTTCTCGATTCTCTTTTCTTGATTCAACATCCTTTTCATAAACATTAACTTTTCTTCATATTCGAAAAGTTTCTTCTCTCCCTTCTTCAAAATGTCCCTAACAGCTTGTCTGGTAATCTGATTATTCTCCGCTATTTCTGATAATGACAAGTCATTGTTATAGTAGTCATCTATGATTTCATATTGTTTCTGTGTTAATAACCTTCCATAAATTTGGTTCAACATACTAATTTGTACGTTTTTTTCCATAGTCACTACCTCTTTTCTTTTTGTAATGCTAATATACTTTACACCATTTTTTGTGTTTTGTCAAGGGATTTAAGAAAAAAGACTACGAAACATTAAAATTTCGTAATCTTCTTTTATTAACATCTAGATGATAGCATGTATAATTCCCCATAAGATAAAGACAATAGCAGTCGCTCCTATTGTTAATAATAAAGTAGCTGCTGGACTCAATCTTTTTCTTTTTACCTCTTTTTCTTCTTTTATTTCCTCTTCCATAACTCATTATTCCTCCTTTGTATTTTTTTATATTTTATATCTCTTTTTTTCCTTTGTCAACATCTTTTTTACATTTGAGTTTCGCCATTTTTCATTCTATTTTTATGCCTTTCTCAACTCTGCCCCTAACTCTTTTTGTAATTCACAAACAACATCTTCCATGATAGTATTAATTTCCTCATCACTTAAGGTTTTGTTTTTATCTCTAAAAATCAAAGAATAAGCCACACTCTTTTTATTCTCTCCCAACTTTTCATCTCTATAAATATCGAACAATTGCATACTCTCTAACAATTTTTTTGCTTTTTTAGTAATTATCTTTTCGATTTGTCCTACCTCTATTGACTCCTCTACCACTACTGCTATATCTCTTTCCACAGCTGGGAACTTAGGCACTTCTACGTACTTTTTATTTACTTTTGCATATTTTACAAATTTTGTTATATTAGCCTCTAGCAAATAAGCTCTTTTCGTAATCATATAATTATCTAATACCTGTGGATGAACCTCTCCGAAGCGTTGCAATTATATCTTTTCCAATTTTTATATTAGCACATCTTCCTGGATGATAAGACGCATTTTCAATCTCTTTTTCTACTTGGTAATGATGGATTCCAATTGCTTCTAATATATTTTCTAGGATTCCCTTTAAAGTATAGAAATCAACATCTTCTCCATACATACCAACTGTTAAAATTTCTTCTTGTAATGGCACCTCTCCCTCTTGAATTTCTTGCTTGCTATTTTTATAATTTCTAGACACATCAAATAATTTTACATTTTGATTCTTTTTATTCGCATTCGTAGCCAATATTTGCATCATACTTGGTATGGTAGTTGGTCTCATCAATTTATATTCATCACTCAATGGATTTTGAATGGTAATCGCATATTTTCTCATTTCCTCACTAATATTGGACAATTCTAAATCTTTTTCGCTCACAAATCCATAGGTATAAATCTCTGAAAGCCCACTATTAACTAATATTTCTTTTACTTTCTTTTTCATATTTTGTTCTTTATTCCTAATTCCCAAAGTAGTATCTGCTTTTATTAAAGTAGTATCTAATTGGTCATAGCCATAAAAACGACCGATTTCCTCTGCAATATCAGCAACAAACTCTAAATCCATTCTAAAATAAGGAGCCATTGCCAAACCATTTTCTACTTTAATCTCTAATTTTTCTAATATTGCTACCATTTCTTGTTGGGATAAATTTGTTCCTAATAAACTATTAATTTTTGGTACATCTAATTTTATTTGATTCATTTTCTGTGTGGTTGGATAGACATCAATTTTTCCATCTACTGCTTCCCCAGCACCTAATAATTCTACTAATTCTACAGCTCGATTGGCTGCTCTTAAAGCATTTTCTGCTGACAATCCTTTTTCAAAACGAGAAGAACTTTCTGTTCTGAGCCCCACTTTTTTAGCCGTTTTTCTAACGCTTCCTCCATAAAATACAGCTGATTCAAATACTACTGTGTTGGTATTTGCTTCTATCTCTGAATTTAATCCTCCCATCACACCTGCTATGGCTACTGCTTTTTTATCATCTGCTATGACCAAATTTTCTTCCTCTAATTGCCTTTCTTGTTCATCTAAGGTGATGATTTTCTCGCCCTTTTTGGCACGTCTTACTGTAATATGTTTTCCTTCAATGGAATTGATGTCAAAAGCATGCATTGGTTGCCCCATCTCTAACATGACATAGTTGGTAATATCTACGATATTATTAATGCTTCTCACGCCACAAGCTTTTAGTCTTCTTACCATCCATTCTGGTGATGGTGCAATTTTTACATTTTTGACCATTCTTGCTACATAACGATAACACAAATCTGGCGCTTCTATATCCACTTTTAGCCCTTCTAATTCTTGTTTGGTTTCTACTTGCATTTCATCAATATTTTTTCTTGGGTTTTTAAATGGTTTATCTAGCGTTGCTGCTGTTTCTCTTCCCAATCCCTCGATGGATAGACAATCTGGTCTGTTTGACGTAATTTCAAAATCAATGATATCTTCTCTTAAATTTAAAATTTCAACAATATCTTTTCCCACGTCTTTTTCTAGCTTTTTATCTAATATCATGATACCATGCTCAATTTGATCTGGATAATCTGCTACGTTAAGATTTAGTTCTCCTACCGAACACATCATGCCACAAGATTCTACCCCTCTTAAGGCTCCTTTTTTTATTTTGACACCACCTGGTAACTCAGACCCATCTTTTGCAATGGGTACGATATCTCCTTTCTTTATGTTGTTAGCACCTGTTACAATTTGCAATTTTTCAGTTCCTACATCTACTTTTGTCACCACTAATTTATCTGCATCTGGATGTTTTTCAATTTCTAAAATTTTTCCAACTACTACATTTTTAATGTCATTTCCTATTTGGTCTATGGTTTCAACCTTAGACCCTGTCATTGTTAATTTATCTCCTAATGTGATACTATCTACATCAATATCACTATATTCTTTTAACCATTCAACACTTGCTTTCATACAATTCTTCTCCTTATCTATTATCCAATTTCTCTTTCCTCATAATTATTTCTTCTATATTCGTTAAAATCTATTATTTCAGCCGTTTCCTGACCAATAGGTTTTCCTCTCACATCTATTCTTTCATAAAACGAATTTTTAGCAATTTGTTCGTTTCTTATTTGTCTTTCTATTTTCCTACTTTCTTCTACTAGAATAATATGATAAATTCCTTTTCCTTGATAAATCGAGGTATAATCTTTATATTGAGGTTGTTTCAAAATTTCTAAAACTTCACTCATATTATAATCTCTCTCTGGATTTATCTTTTTCCTAAAAAATCCCATATTTCCACACTCCCTAATTAACTAAATTTTTAATTAATTTTTCCAACTTTTATTATCCTATTTATGTATTTACCTAAGACATATATTTCACACAAGTTATTCCTCTCAAAATCATGCTTAAAATTGTTTTAAAAATCTAACATCATTTTCAAATAATAACCTCATGTCTTCGATTCCAAATTTTGCCATAGCAATTCTTTCTACCCCAAATCCAAAGGCAAATCCGGAATATTCTTCTGGGTCAATGCCACAATTTTTTAGAACCTTCGGGTGTACCATTCCACACCCTAATAATTCAATCCAACCTTCTCCCTTACATACTTTGCAACCTTTTCCTCCACAGACAAAGCAAGAAACGTCAGCCTCTGCACTTGGCTCTGTAAATGGAAAATGATGTGGTCGAAATCGAATTTTTGTATTTTCTCCCAAACATTTTTTAGCAAACATTTCTAATGTTCCTTTTAAATCTGTCATCGCAATATTTTTATCAACAACTAATCCTTCTATTTGATGAAATACTGGCGAATGCGTAGCATCTACACTATCAGAACGATACACTGCACCTGGACAAATGATTTTAATCGGTGGTTTTTGATTTTCCATAACTCTTGCTTGCACAGGAGAGGTTTGACTTCTTAAAACAATGTCCTCTGTAATATAAAAAGTATCTTGTAAATCCCTTGCTGGATGGTCTGGTGGCGTATTTAATTTATCAAAATTATAAATTGCCTTTTCTACCTCTGGTCCATCTGCTATTTGGTATCCCATTCCTAAGAAAATCTCTTCTATTTCCTCCACAATTTGTGTGATAGGATGAAGAGAACCTAAATTTACTTTTTTGCTTGGTTCTGTTACATCTATGTTTTCCGTTTTTAATTTGTTTTCTAATTCTTTTGCTTTAAATTCTTTTTCTTTTTCTTGCACTAATTTTTCCAATTCATCTCTTACTTGATTTACCAAGCTTCCTATTACTGGTCTCTCTTCTGGTGTCAAATTTCCCATGCCTCTTAATACAACTGTCAATTCTCCTTTTTTTCCTAAATACTTTACTTTTAATTCACTTAACTCTTTTTCTTCTTTACAATGAGTGATTTCTTGGATTGAATTCTCCTTAATTTTTGCAATTTCTTCTTTCATTCTTTTTTCTCCTTCCTTTTATTTCCAAACTAATAAGGGCGATAGGTCTGAGTTGGTTTGTATTTTCCATAACGATTTTCGCCATAATATTGCTCTAATCTACTTTTCTTTTCTTTTTCTAAGCATACATTCTTCTGAAACTTTTTCCAAAAACTGATTTTGATTTTGTTAAAATAATTGTTTTTATTTTCAAATTTAAAAGTAATAATATACACTCCAAAATCATTTAAACGAATACTGACTTTTACCTTTTTATTCGGAAAATCCTTTTTGGTTTGCTCTATGCTTTTTTGTATTTCTTCACTTGTATAAATTCTAGAATCTAAATAATATTCTAAATTTTTATCTTGTTTCATTTTTGTTCACATCCTTTTTTGGCAAATATCGACAATTATAGAAAGCCACTCCGCCCTATTTTTCTAGGACGAAATGGCTATCATTCGTGGTACCACCTAAATTCATTAGTTCTCTTTACTAATCTCGTTTCGTTTTAACGGTTCAACCGCTTTTTCTTACTCTGTTTTATTTCGCCCATTTCGGAAAAAGACCTAAAAAGTGAAATTTCAATATATTTTTGTAAATGGCTTTCAGCCTCGACCATTTTCTCTTTCTATTTCTTTTTCATATATCTACTTTGCTTTTTAATTGGCTTTCTAAATTTCTAATAAATATTTTAACATATCTTCCATTACTTTACAAGTATTTTTTTGATTTTTGTATCTGATTTTTTCCTCCGTCCCCAATCCTTGTAGCATAAAAATATGGTAAATTTTAAGTTTCGTTTTTTTGAGGGGTACGCTCCTCAAAAAAAACCGAAACTTAAATGGTAAATAACTTGTATAATTTTGAATTTGTGTTATACTATTATTGAAAAAATATAAAGGAGAATTATCTAATATGAAAAATAAAATTATAATAAGTATTTTCTTAATCATAATTTTAATAGCTAATATTTCTTTTGCCTCTTATCAAACTGTTACCATGCAGATGGTAGAAGAACCAATTTGTACGATTCCATTAGGAGAGCATTCGAAATTTGAAAAAAAAGTAATTAGCAAAGATTTAAAAAATAAGGAAATTACCATACAATTACAAGTTACCAATGAAGAAATAGCAGAAAAGCCAACAGGAGAAATTATGTTGGTTTTAGACAATTCAGATAGTATGTTAGATACTGTTTCAGAAAATACCACAAGAAAAAAATTAATTTTTGAATCTGCTAAAAATTTAATTTCAAAACTTTTAAAAGATAAC
This sequence comes from uncultured Clostridium sp., assembly GCA_948470605.1. GTDB lineage: Bacteria > Bacillota > Clostridia > TANB77 > CAG-508 > CAG-269. Next base: position 7,547 of record CAOKPI010000016.1, read on the forward strand.
GCAGAATTAAAAATAGGAATTGTAAGTTTTTCAACCAATACTGACACAAGCAAAGAAGGAACTCTTGAGGATGCTAGCATCGTTTCAAAATTAAGTGATGACTCCTCTTCTTTAACAAATGCTATTTCTAATATAGAAACAAACGGTTCTAGAACCAATTTACAAGCTGGTCTTTTGTTGGCTAGTCAACAATTCACCCAAAGCCAAAATAATAAATATATGATTGTTTTGACAGATGGTGTTCCAAATGTAGCTATTGCTTATGATAAGGTTTATTATTCTGATGATGTTATCCAAAAGACAAAACAGCAATTGCAAGCAATTAATACACAAGGAATTAAACTTGTTACTATGTTAACAGGTATCTCTGATGAGGCTTATGTCCCTGTCACAACAACAAAAAGCTTTGGACAAATCATAACAGAAATATTCGGTTCACAAACGAATCCTTCTGTTGGCAGTTTCTACTATGTAACCGATACAGAAATCGAGCAGACCATTACAGATGATATTTATAAAACATTAGTTCCTATCGAAAAAACGCTTAAGAATATTAACATTGTAGATTATTTTCCAGAAGAAATTGTAAAGAATTTTGATTTTTCTTATGTTACAAATGCTAATATAGGAAATATCTCTACCAAGATAGATATTGCAACAAATTCGATTACTTGGACCATACCAGAATTAGCTAGTGGTCAAACAGCTACTGTACAATATAAATTAAAATTAAAAGAAAACTTTGATGCTTCTATTGTTGGTAAAATATTAAATACAAATCAAAAAGTTGATATTAATTACACTGACTTAAATGGCAAGCAACAAACTAAAACTTCTAATATTTCGCCAAAGCTAAAATTATCTGAACCAATTAACAACATTTCTAATAAAAATCCTACTACCTCTCCTATCGCATTACCTAAAGCTGGTAGTTTTACATTAATTGGTTTTGGTGTCTTTGTTGTTAGCTTGTTAATTTACTCTATCACAAAATTAATAATTCTTCATAAAAAAACGAAATAGATTTTATAAAAAAAGCAAGGAAAACTATCTAAATATAAGAACAGTTTTCTTTGCTTTTTTGAATGTCTTCTATTTCTCTGTTTCTAAAAATGATTCCTTAATCCAATTCTGATTCGATTCTCAAAAGACGATTATATTTAGCCACTCTATCTACTCTACAAGGTGCGCCTGTTTTTATTTGTCCGCCATTTACCCCAACTGCTATATCAGCAATTGTTGTATCTTCTGTTTCTCCTGAACGGTGTGAAATTACCGTTTTATAACCATTACTTTTTGCCATATAAATGGTATCTAAAGTTTCTGTTAAAGTTCCTATTTGGTTTGGCTTGATTAAAATGCTATTGGCAATATTTTTTTCAATTCCATTTCTTAAACGTTTTGGATTGGTTACAAACAAGTCATCTCCTACTAATTGTACTTTATCTCCTAACTGACTTGTTAGCTCTTTCCAACTTTCCCAATCCTCTTCTGCTAATCCATCTTCTACTGAAACAATTGGATATTTATCACATAAATCCACAACATATTGTATCATTTCTGTTTTTGTTTTTAATTGTTTTGTTTTCCAGAAATAATATCCCTCTTTTCCAATCTTTTGCGCTTCATCATACATTTCTGTACTAGCAATATCTAAGGCTAAGACAATATCTTTTCCTGGTTCATATCCTGCTTTTTTTATAGCTTCTATAATCAGGTCTAAAGCTTGCTCCTCATTTTCTAAATTAGGCGCAAATCCTCCCTCATCTCCAACACCTACTGCATATCCTTTCTCTTTTAAAACTTTTTTTAAAGTGTGATAAACCTCAACACCTCTTCGTAATCTCTCTTGAAAAGTGATTTCTCCAATTGGCATTATCATAAATTCTTGTATGCTAATATTATTTTCAGAATGTTTACCACCATTTAAAATATTCATCATAGGAACTGGCAATTCTTTTGCTTGGATTCCTCCAATATACTGATATAATTCCATATCTAATGATTCAGCTGCTGCTTTTGCTACTGCTAAGGATACTCCTAATAGACTATTGGCACCTAAATTAGATTTATTGGGTGTGTCATCTAATTTCACTAATTCTTGGTCAATTTTCCTTTGTGCATACACATTCATTCCAATTATTTTTTTACTTATTTTTTTATTAACATTTTCTACTGCCTTTTGAACACCTTTTCCAAAATATCTAGATTTTTCTCCATCTCGTAATTCAACTGCTTCAAAGCTTCCCGTAGATGCTCCTGATGGTACAGAAGCAATTCCTCGAAAGCCTCCTTCTGTTACTACTTCTACTTGAAGAGTTGGATTTCCTCTCGAATCTAAAATTTCTAAGGCTTTTACATCCGCAATTTCTAAAAAATCTTTCACTTTTTATAACATTCCTTTCTTCTTTTTCTCCTTTCTATTTTATCCATTTTTTTCTAGTTTATGCAAAGAGATAGTATAGTCAATCATTATCGTGTACATTTTTTCTGTGTAATATATTTAGTTTGGAAAACTTTCCTAGAATATTAAAAGAGTGCCATTACTGACACTCATTCTATAATTAAGTCTAGAAAAGTTTAGGTGGGGTGGTCTTCCCACATCTCCTACATTTTTCAATGGGCTACGGCTACCAGTTCCGTCCTCTAAAACTTTTCTTTTTTATTATATGCTATCATTATAATATCATACTTCTTTTTACTTTTCAAGTTCTAGACGCATAAAAATAATTATGTTGAAAATACTTTTTTACTTTCTTTTCATCCATTCTATACATCGTTCTAACAAAATTAACATTATTTTTACTAACTTTTACAACAACCAAAACAAAGGCATCGTGTACTTTATATCTCTTTATGAATTCAATTGACTGTTTCTTCTCATTCCTTGCTAAATAGGTAGGATTTTTAATAATATCTTTTATGTTATCTCCATATTTTTCAAAATCTTTCTTATGTCTTTCTTTTATATGATTTATATTTAAATCTCCGATAAATATTGGTAATTCTTGCTTATAATTTAATCCTAAAATTTGTATCACTTCTTTTGTTATCTTTCCTATCTCATAATTCATTTATTCTCCTTTCCTACTAAATTAAGAAGCCTTTTTATTTCTCAATTCATTGGCATATCGCAAACTTATTTCATTAATCTCCCCAGAAGAAATTCTTGCAATTTCTTCAATCACTTCATTTTCTTGTAATAATTTAATTTGTGTTTTTGTTCTATTTTCTTCAATTTCTTTACTAATAAAATAATTATAATCTGCCATAGCTGCTATATTTGGCAAATGGGATATACACATAACTTGATGACTATTCGCAATCTTTTTCAATTTATTGGCTACTGCATTTGCTGCCTTTCCACTAATTCCTGTATCAATTTCATCAAATACAAGCACTGGCATTTTGTCGGTATCTGCTAATACCTTTTTAATCGCCAACATAGTTCTTGCCATTTCTCCTCCTGAAGCTATTTTAGACAATTCCTTTTCCTCTTCTCCTTTATTCGTAATAATATAAAAAGTTACTTTATCTTTTCCAGTTTTTAAATATTCATTTTCCAAATAAGTCACTTTAACATTTATTTTAGCATACTTCATTTCCAGTTCTTCTAATTCTTGATTAATCTTTCCTTGTAATTTGCTTGCCTTTTTCTCTCTTATTTCATGCATTTGATTGGCTAATAATTTCATTTGTTCTTCTATTTCATTTTGTTCTTTTCTTAATTTTTCATTGTATTCTTCTAAATTTTCAATATGCTCCACTTCTTCTTTCATGGTTTCCCTGTATTTTAAAATTTCCACTATGGTATTTCCATACTTTCTTTTCAAAGCACAAATCAAATCCAATCTTTCTTCTATAAAGTTTCTTTCCTCTTCATCAAAATCCATATCACTTTTATAACTATTTACATCTCTCGCTAATTCTTGTAATTCGTAATAAATGTTTTTTAACTCACTAGAAGCTTTTTCGTATTTACTATCCATTTGTTCAATTTTTTCTAAGGCTCGGATTGCCATACTAATACTATCAATGCCATTTTCTGAAATTAAAGTGTCTGCTTCCTTCAAATTTTCTGTGATTTTTTCTGCATTTAAAATAATCTTTCTTTTTTCTTCTAATTCTTCCTCTTCCTTTGTTTTTAAATTAGCTTCTTCAATTTCTTTGATTTGATATTGTAATAAATCTAATTTTCTTTGTCTTTCTTTTTCATCTCCAAAATTATTTTTCAACTCTTGTTTGATTTCGCAATATTTATCATATAGTTCAGCATATTTTTGCTTTTTGGCTAAAATTTCTTCCCCAACAAAGCCATCTAAATAGTTTAAATGCATTTTGTTTTCTAATAAATTTTGATTATCATTTTGTCCATGTATTTCAATGAATTGACTCATAAATTCTTTTAATTCATTAACTGTTACCATTCTTCCATTGATTTTACACATATTTTTACCATGTAAACTAATTTCTCTAGATACTATAATATTTCCATCGATTGCTTTTTCATTTTCTGGTTCATATAGGCACAATTCGACAAAAGACTGGCTTTCTCCTTTTCGAATCATTTCTTTTGAAAATCTACCTCCTGATATAATTTGTAGGGAATCAATAATTAATGTTTTCCCTGCTCCTGTTTCTCCTGTTAATACATTTAAACCTTCATTTAAATCAATGGTTATATCTTCTATAATTCCTATATTTTTTATATGTAGTGTTGTTATCATAATAGTACCTCCTAAATTTCACTAAAAATATGTTCGCACTTATTGTATCTCGATTTTTATAAATTGTCAATACTTTTTACGAACATTTTTTCTTTTTTATTTTTCATACATTACTACTTATTCTTAGTTACCTTTTATTCTAAAAATTTATCTATTTTTTTTGAGTAGCAATCTCATTTATTTAGCATATTTTATCAATAGAACATTCTAAACGTAAGGAGGTATTTTTATGCCAAGCAATTATAAAGTTGCTATTGTAGGAGCCAGTGGTTTAGTCGGAAGAACGGTTTTAAGAGTCTTAGAAGAAAAAACTTTGCCTCATATCTCTTATACCCTTTTCTCTTCTGCTAAATCCGCTGGTTCTAAAATTCGATTTTTAGGGCAAGATTATATCATATGTGAATTAAACGAAACATCTTTTGACACTCACTTTGATTATGCTATTTTTTGTGCTGGTGGTAGTGTATCAGAAAAATACGCACCCATTGCTGTATCAAAAGGTTGTATTGTCATCGACAACAGTAGTGTTTTTCGTATGCATCCAGATGTCCCACTTGTTGTACCAGAAGTAAATCCAGAAGATATTTTTTCTCATCATGGAATCATAGCCAACCCCAATTGTTCCACCATTCAAGCTATGCTTCCTTTAAAAGCCATTGATAGAAAATATACGATTAAAAGAATTGTCTATTCTACTTATCAAGCTGTTTCAGGAGCTGGTCGATTCGGTATCGAGGATTTAGAAAACAGAGCAAATGAAACAGACTTAAAAAAACTCCCTTATTCTATTTATAACAACTGTATTCCCCACATTGACGTTTTTATGGAACATGGTTACACCAAAGAAGAATACAAAATGATAGAGGAAACAAGAAAAATATTACATCATCCCCATCTACCAATTACAGCAACAGCTGTTAGAGTTCCTGTCACAAATTGTCATGGTGAATCCATCAACCTTGAACTAGAAAAGGAATTTGACATTTATGACATTCGTTTATTATTAGAAAATTTCCCAGGAATTCTTGTTGTAGACCATCCTGAAAAAAATTTCTATCCTTTAGCTAGCAAAGCCAATGGAAATGATGAGGTATTTGTGGGAAGGATTAGACGAGATTTTAGTATTAAAAATGGTATCAATTTATGGGTTGTTGCTGATAATTTAAGAAAAGGAGCTGCTACGAATGCCATTCAAATATTAGAAAAACTCTTAAACAATTCTTAATTTTTTGTAGAAATTTGCATTATCTACTCTCTATATGCTATAATTAATTTTGAAATACATAGAAACAAATTTAAGAGGGATACACATGAAACCATTGATAAAAGAATTATCAGATAATGATAAAGAATTTCAAAAAATTATAAAAGAATTGATTCATAATGAAACCGTACAAGAAATGAAAAATTATAGACAGCATTATGAAACCAGTTGTTTTGAGCATTGCTATACAGCTGCTTATTACTGTTTTATCATTGCTAAAAAATATCATTTAGATTACCAATCATTGACTCGTGCTGCTATGCTTCATGATTTATTTTTGTACGATTGGCGAGTACGACAACCAGATAGAAAAGGATTGCATGCTTTTACGCATGGAAAAAAAGCTTGTGAAAATGCTTGTAAATTATTTGATTTAAACGAAAAAGAAAAAGATATTATTACAAAACATATGTGGCCTGTTACGATTGCATTTCCTAAATCCATAGAAGGTTTTATCTTAACATTTGTTGACAAATATTGTGCCTTATCCGAAACCTTTGACGTGTTTCAATCCAAATTGTTTAGAAAACAAGCCTTTCGTTATGCCTATGTGTTTTTAAGTTTATTCATCATTCGAATTTAAGAGCAATTAGGGACGTTTCCTTTTGCTCCTTTATTTTGATAGAATGACGAATGCGTCAGTAAAATAATAAATAGAACATCTTATAAAATCAATTAGGGAATCTCACTAACCATGAGGGCGCTGATTGATTTTAATAGATGTTCTTTATTATGTAACAAGCCGAGGAATGATAGAAAAATAAAGGAGCAAAAGGAAACGTCCCTAATTGCCCCTATTTATTTTCTTCTGCCCATCGAATCATTTTAATATCTTTATATTTCGATAATACCGTTTTATATTTATCATATTCTTCCTCCCACAAAGCATCTGGCACATTATCAAACGCCTTAAATATTTTTTCTGCCTCTGCCAAATAAATTAATTGCTCTTGTGGTGACATATTTTCGTATTGTCTAGCAAATGTATATAATTTATCTAACATTTGGTTTGCTTCAATAAAAGACCAAAAATCTTTTACCTTCATCCCAAACATCTTAATTTGCAATATAGCATAGGCTATTAAGGCAAATATTACAAATATTAATAGATATATAATTGTGTATATCGCCATTTTTACACCTCTTTTGTTTTCCCTTTTGTATTACTTTTCAATTATAGCATGTCTGATTTTTTTTTGCAACTGATTGTTCTATTTCTATTTTTTGTGTTATAATCATAGGTATAGAAAAAGTGGAGGTTTTTATGAACGAAAAATTTGCAATCACCAAAAAAGCTGGAATATATGGCATGATAGGAAATCTTTTTTTATTAATCATCAAAGCCATCATTGGGTTTATGAGTCATAGTCAAGCTATGATAGCAGATAGTTTTAACAGTGCTGGTGATATTTTTGCCTCTTTGATGACTTTTATTGGCAATAAAATTGCTAGTGCTCCCCATGATGAAGACCACAATTTAGGACATGGAAAAGCAGAATACCTCTTTTCTATGTTTATTAGTATTTCTATGATTTTTGTATCTAGTAAATTACTATACGATTCTGTTATCACTTTAGTAAAGGGTAGTGAGCTTCACTTTTCTTGGTTCTTAGTAGTTGTTTGTGTCGCAACCATCATCACCAAACTATGGCTTTTCTTATATACCAAACGAGCTTATCAAAAACACCACAACATATTATTAGAAGCCAATATGAAGGACCACAAAAATGATTGCATCGTAACCACTTTTACTTTACTATCTGTTTTACTGACTTTAGCTAATATCTATTGGTTTGATAGTATTGTTGGCATTGGTATTTCTCTTTGGATTTGTTATACCGGAATTACTATTTTTATTGAAAGCTATAATGTTTTAATGGATATTAGTGTAGATGATAAAACAAAAAAGTTAATTTTAGACATTGTTCATACTTATGCAGAAATTAAAGAAGTAGAAACCATTGTCTCTACTCCTGTTGGTGACAAATATCTTATATTTTTAACCATTTGCTTAGATGGTAATATGTCCACTTTTGAAAGCCATAAATTGGCTGATAGCCTTGAAAATACTATCAATGGATTAGATAAGATTTACAAGACGTGGTTCATGTTGAGCCAGTTTAAATTCCTGGTTGTTCATGCTCTCCTCCGTGCCTCTTCCATCATTTCAGTACCTATCTTCTCGATTATTTCCTCTCGTTCTGGCATTTGCCCTCTTTCTTCTACCATTTCTTCTATTTTATCTTTGATATCTTCTCTATTATAGGTTTCTCCTAATTCCTCATATCTTTCCAAAATTTCATCTACTAATTTAGCTAAATAGGATTCATCTATATGGATATGTCGAACATCAGAGGAATTATCCTTAATTTCTGTTATACTTATATCATCACAACCCGCTTCTCTATGTCGTTCGATTCTTTCTGCTTCCTCTCCCAAATCTGTATTTCGACGCCTATTCATAAATCTCCTAACTTCCCTTGTAGTCGGTCTAACAGAATGTGTTTCAATAGGAATACTAATCGCTTCTCCATTATCTTGTCTTGGTGTCCTAATATAGGAAACTTCTATCGTTCCAGCTGAACCAATATGAAGTCCTACTTGATTTTCATTATCGCCCTTTATTTGATAAATGGATTGCATTTTCTTTTCTTCTAATTTGCTTCCATCCCCATTTAAGCTATCAATTCCCTTGTTTGGGCTTTGTCCATATCTTTGCTCTAACGTATCTATTTTTTCTGCCACTGTTTGTTTATGAATTTTTCCCGTTTTAGGGTCTTTCTTTTCTACCTGTTTGATTCCAACAAAACTAAATCTTGTACTATTAGCTTCTTCCAGGTCGTCTGATTCTACCACTTGAATTTTTTGATAGCCTTTTCCTTGCACCTTTAATAAAGATTCCATTGTTTCACTATCTGTTACTTTTTGATTGACATCGATTTCTGTTTTAGAAGGTATGCTTTCTAGTTCGTCCTCTGACAGCAGATTTTCCTCTCGTTCTTCCTCTTCTCCCGCTTCTCTCTCCTCTTTTGTTTCCATTTCTTTATCAGCCTCAATTTCAGCTACTTTTTTCAAATCCTTTGTTGTTATCCCTAATTCTTTTGCAACAGCATCTAATCTGTCTTGCTCCATCTCGTTTAAATCTAGCCATCCCTCTTTATTTAAGCCTTGTAACTGTTCTAACAACTGCTCTTTCTCTTTATATTTTTCACTCAATAAAATAAAATCATAAGCATCGGATTTATTATTCCCACCAATTACTTCTCCGTCTTCTGTCTCATATCTCTCTACTTGGAATACCTTACCCTCTTTATCTTGTAGCTGTTCTATCACCAAATACACATCGCCAATGGTATCAATTTGTCCCAAATACTTTACATTTAAGACTTTTTCCTCTGAATTTTCACGTTTTTTCTGGAATTGTTCATCCGCAATCTCTGTTTCTCTAGCATCTCTTAATGCCCTCATCTTATCTAATATTTTTTCTTGGTCAAAATCTCTATCCATATATTTCTTCCCCCTTAATCTATGATTTCTGCTACTAAATCATAATCACTGATTCCAACTATTTTACATGTTACGAAATGATTTTGTCTATCTGTCCTATCTAATGGTTCTTTTTTGATATACACCAATCCATCCATTTCTGGTACATCTTGCTTAGTTCTTCCTACATAATATTTTCCATCAAAAGAGATGTTCTCTATTAAAACTTCACATTCTTGGTTTAATTTTTTCTCCAGATTTTCTCTTGAAATCTGCTGTTGTAATGCCATAATTTGACGGTACCTTGCTTTTTTCGTATTACCATGAATTTGTTTTGGTAATTTGGCAGCTGGTGTTCCCTCTTCTTTGGAATACATAAAAGTCCCCAATTTATCAAATTTTGCTTGTCTTACCAATGTTAGCAATTCCTCAAAATCTTCTTTTGTCTCACCTGGAAATCCTACAATCAAACTAGTTCTCAAAGTCACATTGGGAATTTTCCCTTTTATCTTTTGAATTAATTCTTGTATTTGTTTTTTCGAGGTTCTTCGATTCATTTTCTTTAACATGCTATCTGAAATATGCTGAATCGGTATATCAAAATATTTTGCTATTTTAGGATTGTTGGCAACTACCTCTATTAATTCCTCTGTAATTCCTTCTGGATAAGAATACAAAAAGCGAATCCACTGAATACCTTCTATCTTACTGATTTCTTCCAATAATTCTGCTAATTTGCTCTCCCCATATAAATCCATTCCATATTTAGTCGTATCTTGTGCAATGATAATGAGTTCCTTTATTCCTTGGTCTGCCAACTGTTTTGCTTCTTCTAGTATATCTTCTTTTTTTCTACTAACAAACGGACCTCTGATGTATGGAATCGCACAATAGGTACATTTATTGCTACAGCCTTCTCCTATTTTTAGATACGCATAATTTTCACCTGTTGTTATGGTTCTTCCCAAAAACTCCTCTTGTGTCAACATTGGCATCTTAGGAATTTCAGATATTTTCTGGCTTGTCTTATTTTTATTTGTTACTACTATCTCTCTTTTAATTAAATCCTCTATTTGGTTCCATAATGTATCATATTCTTCTATTTTGATAAACAAATCTACTTCTGGCAATGCTTTTCTTAGTTCCTGATAATACCTTTGCACCAAGCATCCCATTACAATCAAATATTGACATCGTTTCTTCTTGTATTCTGCCATTTCTAAAATGGTATTAATTGCCTCTTCCTTAGCACTATCAATAAATCCACACGTATTAATAACAATGATATCCGCTTTGGTTTCATCGTTTACTATTTCAAATTTGTTTTTTTTGAATATCCCAATCGTTGCTTCTGTGTCAATTAAATTTTTACTACATCCTAGTGATACAAATCCTACTTTCATTTTTTCTCCCTTTTTTAAAAAATTTGTGACAAGAGGGGCGCCCCTTTTTGTCACACTTTTACTATTTCTAGTATGGTTATTATATTCTTTATGAAGCAACGTTTCGTGAGAACCAGCAAGCTACAGTCTGTTAAGAATTCTTCAGACTGTATGAAGCCTAAGAATTGCAAGTAAAAAACTATAATAACCTTTTATAAATTATTTGGTTGTGACAAAAAGGGGCGCCCCTCTTGTCACAAATTTCTTCTCTAATCTTTGTGGCTACACACATGCTTCCTCGTCAATTCCATCAAATCCAATTTTGTGAAACCTTCCACCTGTGTCTTGCTTCTATCCTTTTTTAATTCTTCCCTTAGAAGGTTCTCAATTTTTTCTTTATTTTCTTGATTTTTCATGTCAATGTAATCAATAATGACAATTCCGCCAATATCTCTTAATCGTAATTGTTTGGCAATTTCTATGGTTGCTTCACTATTTACTTTATACACAGTTTGTTCTAGATTTTGATTTCCTGTATATTTTCCAGTATTTACATCGATAGCCGTTAAAGCTTCTGTTTTATCTATGGTAATAAAACCACCGCATTTTAACCAGATTTTTCTATTTTGTATCTTTTCTATTTGTTTCTTCAAATCATAAATATCTAACAGATTTTCCTTTTCCTTTATTTCTATCTTTAAATTACTATATTCTTGGTTATGAGCTTTTAAATCTTCTATCTCTTTTTTCATATTTTTGTCATTTACTGTGATTTTTTCGATTGAATTTCCTGCTAAATCTATTAACATTTTTTCAATAATGTTTTCACTTTTATATAATAATTTTGGTTCTTTTAAATCTGGACTAATACTAGTTTGTATGATATTGTTCCACTTTTTTTCCACTTTTTTAATGTCCCCAATGATTTCCTTTTCTTTTCCTTGTGCTGAGGTTCTTATAATAGCTCCATTTCCTTCGCTTAAGTTATCTTTTACAAGCTTTTTTAATCTTTGTTGTTCCTTTCCATCTTCAATCTTTTGTGAAATCGTGATAATGTCTGTATTCGGAAGCAAAGCAATGTATTTACTTGGTAGATTAATATGAGTTGATACTCTTGCCCCTTTTTTTTCGTTGCTATCTTTTTTGACTTGTACCAGTAATTTCTGGTTCGTTTTTACTATCTTGCCTATTTCTATATCGTTTTTTTGCATTTCTTTTGTTTCATCTATTTTAGGCAAAATATCTTTTAAATGGATAAAACTATTCTTTTCTGTACCAATATCAACAAAAGCTGATTGCATGCCATTGATAACATCTTTTACAATCCCAATATAGATATTTCCTTCTCTTCTTCTATATTCTTTATCTTCTTCATAATATTCTACTAACTTTCCATTTTCAATGAAAGCTATTTGTTTTTTATCATTTTCTGTTTGTATAATAATTTCTGTCATTTTTAGCTCCTTTCTATTGCTGTCAGAGCTGTGACAAAATGTTTTCTTACCACGCCTTCAATTAAATTGATTCATGGCTATATCAATTCCACTTTTTATCATTTCAATCACTGCTTCTTTTGCTAAATCTGTTCCTTTATCTAATTTATTTCTTTCTTCTTCTGGAATAGCACCTAATACATATTCAACTAAATCTTCTTTGTTTTTTGGCTTTCCAATGCCAACTCTTATTCTTTTAAAATTCTGGGTATTTAATGCCTGTAATACTGATTTCATTCCGTTGTGCGTACCTGCTCCTCCTGCCTTTCTAATTTTAATACTACCTGGCTCTATGTCAATATCATCATAAATAACGATTAGATTTTCTATTTCTATCTTATAAAATTGAATCATCTCTTGGATGCTTTCTCCACTTAAATTCATAAAAGTTTGCGGTTTTAATAAAATAACTTTTTCTCCTTCTATGCTTCCTTTTCCATATAAACCTTTGAATTTATTTTTGGTGATTGGAATCTCATATTTTTTTGCTAATTTATTGATGGTATTAAATCCCATGTTATGTCTTGTACCGCCATAGTCTTTTTCTGGATTGCCTAATCCTACTATTAAATACATGCTTTCTTCTTCCTACCTTCTTTTTATTAGGTTGTGTTGTAAAAAATTAAACCTTTTCTAACACTATCTATTTTAACTTGTTTTTTGCTTTTTTTCAAGTTTTTTTCAAAATTATCAACTGTTTCGATTAAACTTTAGACCTGTCCCAAAAGTAGCCAAAAGAGGTATGATAGTGCCTGTCCCAGAACACACCACAAAAAAAGCACTCCTAAAAGTGCCTTCTTTTTAACGTTTATCAATTATTCTGCTGATTCCTCTGTTTCTGGAGCTTCATAAGCTTCTAAAATAGCTTGTTGAATCTTCTCTCTTGTTTCAGCATTGATTGGATGAGCTATATCTTTGAATTCTCCGTTTGGAGTTTTTCTGCTTGGCATAGCTATAAATAATCCATTTTGACTTTCGATAACTTTGATATCGTGTACTGCGAATTCATTATCGAATGTTACAGAAGCAACAGCTTTCATTCTGTTCTCTGAATTTACTTTTCTTAAACGTACATCTGTGATTTGCATTCTAAGTGCACCTACCTTCCTTAAGTTTTATAATATTTTGTACATATAACTTGTCTCTTATGTACATTTATATTATTCTTCATAAAAAAAGTTTTTCCTTCTTTTTTTTACAAAAAAATAAAATTTTATATTTTGTAACATTTTAATTTTTGTCAAATAAAATATACAAGGTTCAAAATCGTCACTTTATTAAAAATTAAGAATTACAATTTTTTTCTAAATTTTTACCAAACTATTGAATTTTTAATCATATAATTATATAATCTATCTGTTAAAAAGGAGTGTTTACAAATGCCAAATATTGATACTATCAAAAAATATAAAAATATACACATGATAGGAATTGGTGGCGTTAGTATGAGTGGGATTGCTGCGATTCTAAAAAATTGGGGTTTTACGGTTACTGGTTCTGATTGGGCTAAATCTGAAACAACTGATAAATTAAATGAATTAGGAATCAAAGTTACTATCGGTCACAATTTAGAAGCCATTGCCAATTCTGATATTATTGTTTATTCTGCCGCTATCAAAGAAGATGACCCTGAAATGGTAGAAGCTAAAAGACTTGGTATTCCTACTATTGAAAGAGCTGACTTTTTAGGAGAATTAACTCGTTGTTACCAAGATACCATTTGTGTATCTGGTACCCATGGAAAAACAACCACCACATCTATGATTTCACTTTGTTTTTTAGAAGCTTTGCAAGACCCTAGCATACAAGTTGGTGCTTATCTAAAACCACTTGGCGGAAATTATAAAGTCGGAAATAGTGAGCATTTTATTATTGAAGCTTGTGAATATGTAGAAAGCTTTTTAAAATTCAGTCCAAAAGCAGAAATCATTTTAAATATTGATAATGACCACCTAGATTATTTTAAAAACTTTGAAAATATAAAAAATGCTTTTATCAAATATGTCAAACTTTTACCAGATGATGGCATCTTGGTATTAAATGCAGATGATTCCAGTTGTTTAGAATTATCTCAATATACCAATGTACCACCTATTACTTATGGAATTCAAAATAAGAATGCCGATTTTCATGCCAACAATATTATTTTTAATGCAGATGGTTTTCCAGAATTTGATGTATATCACAAGGATTCGTTTTTCGAAAGAATCAAACTATCTGTTCCTGGTACCCACAACATTTTAAATGCTTTAGCTTGCATTGCTTTATGTACTCAATATGGTATTGAAAAAAAAGCGATTCAATCTGCTTTGTTAAAATTTACGGGAGCTCATAGAAGATTTGAATTTAAAGGTAAAATTGATGATAAAGTGAGTGTTTATGATGATTACGGTCATCATCCTACTGAAATTTTAGCCCTTGCTAAATCGCTTTCTCATAAAAAATATCATCATTCTTGGGTTATTTTTCAACCTCATACTTATAGCAGAACGAAAAATTTATTAAAAGATTTTTCCAATAGTTTATTAAATTTTGACCATGTAATTGTTTTGGATATTTATGCGGCTAGAGAAAAGAATGTTTATGGTATTACCTCTAAAGATTTAGTTGAACAACTACATTCTATAGGAAAAGAAGCAAAGTATATTCCAGATTTTAACGAATGTGCTTCTTATGTTAAAAATAATGTTAAAGAAAATGATATTGTTTTGACACTAGGAGCTGGTACCGTAACAGAAATCGGTCCTATGTTATTGCAATAAAAGTTTAAATCCCTTAGCATATTCTAAGGGATTTTTGATATCAAACATCTTATTCTATGCAGTCTTTTCTTCTGCTTCCTCTATTTCTATAAATTTTCTAACTTTTTCTCTAAATTCTTGCTTTATTTCTTTTTTCACTTTTTCTTCCATTTTTACAGCTGTGATTTTTGCAATTTCATGGATTTCATCTGCAATTTCTTTTGTATTCTTGTCAAATAAATCGTACACTTCTTGTTTGAAATCATACATTTCATCTTTGAACTCGTGCATTTCATCTCTGAATTCGTACATTTCGTCTTTGAACTCGTGCATTTCATCTCTGAATTTGTACATTTCTCCTTTGAATTCTGTCAAATCTGTTCCAATTTTTTCAACTTGTACTAATATTTTGTTTAATATCTCTGTTTCCAATATCGATTCACCCCTCTCCTATTAATTTAAAATAAAATGGATTGTATTAGTAAGTTATGGTACTCACTAAACAAATTATACCACAAAGTAAAAAGTATGCAATACTTTTTGCATACTTTTTTTATTTTTTTTTTAATTTATTTCTTTGGATTGTTTCAGCATAATATCTCCAAATACTGCATATCCTTCTTGCGGATTATTGACCAAAACATGAGTCACACTGCCCACAAATTTACCGTTTTGAATAATAGGAGAACCTGACATTCCCTGTATAATTCCTCCTGTCTTTTCTAGCAGTCTTTCATCTGTCACTTTAATTTGCATACTTTTGTTATCATAATTATTCTCTTTATAAATTTTTTCAATCTGGATTTCATACTCTTCTACTTTTTGATTATCCAAGCCACATAGAATCGAAGCCTTTCCCAGTTGTATTTCATCTCTTAAAGCAACCTCCATTTCCTTTGAGGTATCAATTTTTAAGCTTGCCAAATTATCTACAATTCCATAAATTCCAAATTTACTATTTTTATAAATTTTTCCGATATTTTTTTGATTTTCAACAGTTCCTTGTATTTTTCCTGGAAGCCCACTTTCTCCTTTGGTAATATTTAAAACTCTAGTGGTAACAAATTCTCCAGAAGCAATGTTAATTAATTCTTCCGTATCAATATCTGTAATGCCATGTCCTAGAGCACCAAAAGTCTTGGTAGATGGTTCATAAAAACTTACCGTCCCAACACCTGCTGCACTATCTCTTACCCATAATCCTAATTTGTATTGATTTCCACTGGTTTGAACTGGCTCAATGCTACATTCTTTTGTTTGTTCTGATTGGATATATTGTACTTTTACAGATTTTCCTTTTGCTTGATTTACGGTTGTCATTAATTCTTGTGTCGAACTAATCGGTATATCGTCAATTTGCGTAATGGTATCCCCTTCTTTGATTCCTGTATTTTCATAAGGCTTATATTTTTTATTGTCTATTCCTTCTATTTCTGACATACCAACCACTAAAACACCACTTGTGTATAATTTAACACCTGCTATACTACCGACTGGAATTACTTTTGTTCTAGGAAGAATATCAACATTAACATCTTTCAAAGAAATATTATCAAATAAGCTGACCTCTAAAGTTGCTTTTCCTGATTTTGGACTGATAGTATTGTTATTGGTACTTGATACGGTTTCCATTGTTTTTGAATCTAATTTAATATTGATACCTAACAAGGTTTTTATGGCAATATTTTCTCCTTCAAAAATGACTAAACTGTCTGGAATATTTTCAATTGATAATGTATAGGCATAAATTACCATTAAAAAAAATACTAATATTAGCTTTGTTATTGTTTTTTTCATAGACTATCTCCTTAAAATTTCGCTATTATTAGTATTTACGCTATTTTTGTTTTTATTCAAATTTATGATTGTTCGCCTTGTTCTCACTTAATCCTCAAATAGAATGAAGAGATTTCTGTATTTGCTCAATTCTTCTTTGGTATAATCATTAACATCTACCATGTAATATTCTCCTAATTTTATACTATCTACCTCTGATAATCTTTCTTGACACTCTTCTATGTATTTCTCGACATTCCACTTTCTACTGCCAGTATAAATAACAATTGGTATCACTCTTGGTAGCTTATGTTCTTGTTTTGTCATTCTCTTTCCTCTTGTTGCTTCTTTTATAATTTCAATTTCATACTCC
Organism: uncultured Clostridium sp.; assembly: GCA_948470605.1. Lineage (GTDB taxonomy): Bacteria > Bacillota > Clostridia > TANB77 > CAG-508 > CAG-269. Next base: position 24,789 of record CAOKPI010000016.1, read on the forward strand.
AGAATTCTTTTTGGCATATTATAGTCAATTTTTTGTTGATGTTCAATTAAAAAAAATATTTCTTTTTTCTTCATTTTGTAAACAATATCTGATATACTACCTTCAAACATATAACTAATATGTTCATTATTAAATATTTCTATCTCTTCTTCTTTTAATTTTGGTTTCAACTTTAATACTCTATTTATTAATTCCACCATTTCCCTTTTTTCATTTAGAACTGTTTTAAAGATTTTATCATGTGGTTGATGTACACGGTATTTTTCTTCTGGCTCTCTCAACTCAAATACTTTTTCTTGTGCTTTTAATTTCTGATATTGCAAATAATCTTGATAATTAAATTCCTTCATCTATCACGTCTCCTTCCTTATATCACATATTTGTAACTGGTATTTTAATTCTAACATATATTCTTCCTTTTTATTTTACCAAAAAGGTATGACAAAACAACCCTTTAAGTAAAATTTTATTATTCTATTCTGGTTGAATTTGATTTTTTTGAAAAAATAATTTGAATTAATTTATAGAACTCTTATAAAATTAAATTGTAGGAACAAAATATCATATTTTTCGTATTTTTCAATATTTTTAATTTTATTTTTTGTACTTTTCATCGCAATTTTTGACATTTTTCTTCTCTTGTCTAGAAATTTATTAATAGCTTTGAATGGTAATAGAAAAATATTGAAAACGTAAAAATTGCCAAAATGGCAATATAAAACCCTATTTTGGCAATCTTACTAATTATTCAGTTACACCAAACACTGCCTTTATTGTATCTGGATTATTGTTTGTTTTATACATACCATAACGTTCTCTTCCTAATGCTGTGTAATATGCTCTAGCCAATGGTGCTCTTTTATTCTCCATGTATTGATAGAGATTATCCGTTGGTTTTACTTTTGTTTGTGTTACAATACTTTCATAACTGCCTGTTACTGGAAAGTTAGAATCACCACCTCTTGGCATAAAATATATGGGTTTTCCATCACTATCTATATTGGATTTTCTTTCTAAATCTATATTTAGGACTCCTTTGAAATTATTCTTATGCTCTAAATCAATCTCATTAGGTCTATGATATTGATTACCATCTGCTAAAATATAAATGGAATCTTCCTTCACAACTTCTTGATTTTTATTATTGGTTACAATGGAATATCCATTATATATTTTTCCGCCAATGTTTAATCCTTGTAAAAAGCTAATGATTGAAACATTATTTATAATTTCTTCCCATTCATTTTCTTTTAAAGCAGGCATTAAAAAGTTAGCTGATGTGGTACTTGAATAATGATTATAGTTTGCAATGGCAATGGATAAGTTTTTTTCAATTGAATAACGAATAACTGCTAATCTATGTTGATTAAAATTAGAATTTGGGTCTTCTATGTTTTTTCTATCACTAATGTTATAATCATCAAAATCAAATATTTTCTCGTTTCCAAATTTGTCTTCTAATAATTTTCCATTTTCATCTACTGCATTCTTTGCACTTAATTCACCTAAATCATATTCGTTCAAAATTCGCTCTTTAAAATTTAAAGCCTCTTTGTAATATTGTATTGCTGCTTTTGTATCTGTCTTGAAATTATCTTGTTTATATTTTTTCCCATTTAAAATTGAAAACCATTTATCATCATCATCTTTATAATATTTTACACCATTTAATTTAATACATTCTAACTCTTTTAAAGCATTTTCTTCTGGGTTATACACATATTCTTTTACAGTGTCACCGTTATCGATTTCTACACCACGATACTTAATAATTCCTTCTGTATCAGTAATATTATCCAACAAATATCCATAATCAAACACCCATCTCCCATTGATTTGTCCTTGTATCGTAATATAATTGTCTAAAGAATAGGTGATAATAAAATCATTTTCATAGCCGTTGTTAATATATACATATCTACAACTATAATAGATATAGGGTTTTATTCCTGAAATTTTTTGATCGTGTTTATACGTTGCCTGATTTTCAGCGTTATTATCTAGGATTACACTATCTGCATTCTGACTATCATCACTATTTGTACTATCCAATGTATTTATATAAGGTGAATAAATATAGTAACCATCATACATAGTATACACCAATGCTGGCACATATTCTCTCAATATATCTTGATTGTATCCTGCCATATTAAAATTACTTGCAACGGAATTAAAAAATGTATTAGCAGATGCTTCTATATCACGCAATTTTGAGTTTGCCAAATCAGAGGTATCACTATTAACAGTGTTTAATTGAAATGCTTTTAAAGCATCATAGGTAGCATTATTTAATTTCGTATCATACGATATTTGCAAGCTTAATGTTTTGATATGATTTCTTGTATAGGCATTCAAAAGTATCGAAATAGGCAATATTATAATAATAAATATAACACCTAAATTTTGCAATTTCATAGTCATCTTTCCTTTGTATTAAATAAGCTTGTAATTAATATTGCAAGCCATGTTTATTTTTTAATTTCCTGTTCCACTTCCATTTGCAGTAACAATACCAGCATGTTCTGCCGCAATCGTGTAGGTATCATTTCCAGTTACTGAATACAAAAAATTCTTTAATTGTTGTGAAAGTGTAGTACCATTATTTTTGGCATTAACGATAATAATATCGCCTTCTTTTAATGGTAACACTCCATTATTTTCTTTTAAGTAATCTAATATTTGGGATGTATACATAGAATAATATACATTTTCTCCAATTTTTCTAGAATTTACTTGTGTTGTTTTCTTTCCTGGATTTTCATCTAATACTCTAACTTCCATTTCTACATCATAAGCATTTCCTGTAGAGGAAATATTTTCTACAAACTTACTATATTTATCTAAAGTTAATTTCCCTGATGTTCTAGCATCATCTACAAATTCGGTTGTAGCTGTTTCTACTGCTAATTGAGAAATATCATCTGTTCTATCAGACATTGTCATTAGTGGAAATACAAACATTAAGACTGCTACTAATCCTATTACAACAACTACTATTAATGTATCACCCATTTTTCCCTCCTTATCATACTTTTAAAGTATAATTAATCTATTTCTTGATATGTTATAACTCTTTTTTTAGTTTTATTAGTGTCTGGTGTACCTGTTGTTGGTATCTTTTCTCCCTGTTCATTATTTTCTTTTTTATTTCGTTTTAAATCTAACTCTTCTTGATAATATATACCTAAAAATTCTTTGAATTTTTTTCCTTTAATTTTTGCTTTATAAAAATTTTGTCTACTATCTAAAAATATACCAAATCTTTCTAAATTGCCAACATCGTCTAAATTTGCATTACCGCATAAGCCAAGCTCTAATAAACTTTTCTTTTTGCCTGTCATCTCCTACTATGTCTTTTTCCAAATCAATAGAACATATTGACTTTTTATCTTGTATAGTAGTTGCTTCTGCCTTTTTATATAATTCAAGTCCGTCCCCCTTTTTATCTTTAAATACTATCTTATAGTTTTCTTTATAAGCTTTATAAATAGACGGAATAATGGTTTCTGCTGATACTATTCTTTCCGTTGTTTCACCATTATCTTCTACATATGTGTAATCATATTCTCTATCCTTATAGTCTAATATGATTTGAGAAGTTTGCCTTGCTTCTCCAAAGGCGTTAATACTAATGGATAACGCTAAGACAAATATTAATACAAATGCTGCCATCTGTAAGGCATCTGCTGCATTTTCCATAGGTAATCAACACCTTTCTATATTAGTTGTTCTGTTTTTTTGAGCTAATGGTTACATTTCTAACTAAAGAGTTTATAAGTGCTAACTCAACTTTATAATAAGTTCCAGTTTTAACCTTAGATAGTTTAAAATCGTTTCCTATAGATTCTTCCGCTGTAAAGTTTTTTACTTCGTTATCAGTAAAGATTACCTCTATTCCTTTTGTGTCAATTTCGCCATTATCATTTACACTTCGATTGCTTGCTACAACAGCTTGTAACAATGCATTTACTTGACTTCCTCTAATACTCTCGCCCTCATATGGTGTAAACTTATTATTAAAAGCCAAAATTTCTTGCTCATTCATATCAATAGAATTAGCTACCTCATTTCCCTTTGAAAAAATAAACATTCCCAATGATATAATTACAAGTGATAATACAATAGCTCCTGCTATAATTAGTGCTTTTGATGCATTCTCCATAATTTTTTCCTCCTCAAATTTTAACTTTTGTTTTAATTTTTATTGTGTTATTTGTTCAAATAACATATATTTTACTTTATTAGTAACTCTGTGATAATCTAACTTTGTACACTTGAACTTTATTTCACTATAAAATTGTACAAACTTGTCCATTCCACCATTGTATAAGGTTTCCATATTATAAGTCTTTTCATTGTCTAACATTTTTATATCAATTTGAATGGAATTACTATCATTGCCAATAAAATTTCCTTTGTTATCTTTCTGCACTTCATTATTTTGATTATTATCTATTGCTTTATTAATAATTGTTGTAAGCTCTGTGCCATAGATTTCTTGTCCATTATAAGTCTCAAATTGCCTATTCTCTTTTTGAGCTATGTTATAATTAGATTTATAATTTAAGTATAGGTAAGAAATCCCCACAATGCTTATAATAATTATTAAGAAAAATATTGCTAATTTTTTCATATCTTATCCTTTTTATTATATCACTTTTTATGAAACTTTTCAACTATTTTATGTGAAAAATTTGTAAAATTTTATTGGTTTTTGGTTTGTTTTAAAGCACATACAACCTTATAAACTCTTTGTGTGGTTGGACTTATTGATGCTTCAATTGTATATTCTCTTAAAACCTTCTTTTTTTCATTATCCGTATCTATAATGATTTTCATCTGTTGTATATCTTGCTGTATTATTTTATTATAATCTACTGTTTCATCACTATTACCCTCAATATTGTTTCCTTGTCTAACTGTTGTTATTTCAGCACTAGAAGCATCTTGTATCTCAACTGAAATGTAGTTATCTTTCCCTTCTGTTGGTTTATTTAATTCATAATATATATTATTTTCTGTTGCCAAATTTGCCACTGTAACAACATCATAAATCGTACATCTTTTTTCTTCATAGGAAACAAATTGACTATTAAATTGGGCTATTTGTTGTTCTTCATTCTGTTTATGTATCTCTGCTGAGGTGCTTCCAAAAGATATAAATAAATACACTGCCAACGATATTACCAACATGCCTATCAATACACCTGCTGCCATAAGTAAAGCTTTTGATGCATTTTCCATTCTTTCCTTCTCCCATCCTCTTATTCAATTTTTCCATTAAATTTAAATTTCATTTTTATAATTCTTCCTGTTTTTAGATTGTATTCTGTATTTTCACAATTAAATTTTGCTCTTTTAAATTGCATATATTCGTAATAAATATATATATTTTCTTTATTATTCATTGAATTTATTATATTCTCATAATAAGATTTTGCATTTTCTATCTCATGTGTATTTTTTGTATTTGCCTTCCATAACTTAATAGCTGTCCATAATTCATCATCTCTTGGTTCTTCCTTTAAAAATAGCTTATCGATTCCCGATGCCAAATTTTGCATACTATTTTCATTGATAGCAATTTTCTTTGCTTTTTCTATTTTTTTCTTTATGTCTATTTCAAATTGATTTACAGTAGCACCATTCAACTCAAAGTTTCTATAGTTATTATTAAACAATCTATTTGTTTTATCCCATGTTAAATCTTTTTCTTTTTCCTTTAAATCATAACTAATTGTCATAGGTTCAAACGCAATATCAGCACCTTCATCATTGGAGCCTATTCCACTCGTTGACTTTCTTCTATTATAATCAACCACTCTATTTAGCAATGAATATAAATCGCTACCTCTTACATCATTTCTGTTAAACATTTCATATTGATTATTAAATTCAATTATCTGTGCTTCTCTTGCCGTTTGTGTATTTGTATCTTGATAACTAGACAAGCTATTAAACATCAGTATCAAAGCTCCAATTATCATTAAAGCAATCAAAACACTTCCTGCCATAATTAAGGCTTTTGATGCATTTTCCATTTAGCCAATTCCTCCTTACTTATTTTGCTGCTGTCATGGAACTGAAAGTCGAAGACATACTGGTTAATCCGATAAATACCAATGGAACAATCAAATAACCAACAAACATACATACCATAGGAGCAAAACCAATTGCTTTTCCTATCATGCCTTTTCTTTTAATCAATCTATCATTTGACTCTTTTCTTTTTTCTTGATAATAGTCTCTTTCTGAATCTAACTCGTCAAAGGCATCTCTAATTGGTATTTTTTCTACAGCTGCTTGCATACTTTCAATAATTCGAATAAATTGTGTATAACTTACCTCTTCTTTCATCGCTTCTAATGCTTCCCATGCACCAGCTTCATAATTGTTCACACATCTTGTAATTGGTGCTTTGAAAATATTCGAATATCTTTCTAACCATTCCAAAATAATTTCAACATTCACCCTCTCGATTCTCATAAGCATTAATATAATTGTTTGGAATTGCATTACCTCGTCTTCCATCTCTAGTTGTCTCATTTTCACTTGGAAAATCAACAACCAAATTGGTGACATATAGGCAATGATAGAAAATACAAAAGCTAATAATATTTCAAACCATTGTAAATATTCGCTATTAATAATTTTTAGTTTGTCCTCAATTCTTTCTACTACTTTTTTTATTTCACTATCTTCTGCCTCTTCATAATATTTCAATTTTCTAACTGCTCTTTCTATTTCCTTTGTTTGGGCTTTCAGTTTTCCTCTAAATTGGTCTAAAATCTTGTTATCTTCTTTGGTAACTTCCATTGCTTTCTTTTCATCTTTTTTCGATAATCCACCAATAAGGTCATAATCTGTAGTAGGCTCTGAATAGATGTAATTAACCGCAATTCTATGTAATTGACCAAATAAAAAGATAGAAACAATACAAGTTACAATTGCCATCGTAATTCGATTGATGTATAACCATTCCATCTTGAGCGAAGATGCAGAATCTTTTAAATATTGTTGTACTTTTCTATATTCTTTTGACCCCACTTTTGGTAAGAATAAATCGACTATTTTCTTAACTATTTTCTTTTTATATAATTTGGCTTGCCATGGATTTTCTGTATTTTTTGTGTTAATTCCTGTTGAACCATTATCTTTTAATTTTCTAACTAATATATAAGAAGCAAAAGTTAAAATCAAAATTAAAATTTGCACAATCATTCCTGGTTTTCCTTGATACCAGCTTGCTACAAAAGAAAAGTTATGAATTGCCCAATTTTTTAATGGTTCTAATAACAAGACTGGTGCAATGGAAATTACAGATAAACTTTGAAATACATAATTTAATTTATCTCTTTTTAAAATTTCTAATTGCATTTCTTGTGTAATATTATTAACATTTTTTAAATATAAGGAAGCTCCATCTACTTTTCTATCACCAAATTCTTTGGTTAAGTAGGAAACTCCTGCAAATTCTTTCAAAAAGCTATTTGGTGCAATATCGTAATATTTTTCTAATTCTGTTTCTGGGTCTTCTGAAATTAGTATTTCATATATTTTTTCTCCTTGTGCAGATACATTTCTTTCATCATCTTGGGATACTTGGTAAACTGCCTCTTCTACCATATTGTACTCATGATAAGCATGTCTAATTTCCGAAAAAAAATCAATTTGTTCTTTTAATATTTTATCATCTATTTTATCAACAGAACCATCTATCAAAACATCTATCATAAATAACTCAAATATTAATAAGATAAACATTAACAAATAATTGGAGGCTGTCAGCCAAATGGTTACTAGTAAAAGTGGTAATAAAATAGCAAGTGCTTTGGTTAATATCTTAGCCGTTCCTTTTCTTGTATTATATTCATCATCTATATTAACAATCTCTAATCTTCTTCTTACCTTCAAGACATATCTTTTGATAAATGGTATTTTTAGGTAGGTAAGATATAATTTTTGGAATAATATCTCTGCTGAAAAATTTTTTTCTTTGGTTCCTTGTTGTAATTCTTGTATCTTCTTGTATTCAGACTTTTGCATTTTCTTGGATAATATGACATAAGCAATGATAATCAATACAAATGCCCCTGCTGAACCACCCATCAAATAAAATATCATCGTATTACTCACTTGTTATCTCACCTCTTCTCTTTTCTACTTAATTAAAGAATGTTTATCTTTTGACATTAATTCTTAAAAACATTATGATGCGCAGTTTGGGAGGGTAAAATTCATACAGATTAAGTAGCTTAACATTTCATTTTATGAAATTTATAAAAATTATCTTATATGATTAACCCGACCAGTAAAGAATAATGTTTTTAAGAATTAATTGTCAAAGAGCAATTTTTTATTATACTTCTGTTTTTGGTCTTCTTCCTCTTCTTTTTGGTTTTTCTTCTGTTACAGAACTACTAACTGAAACCGTTTGTCTTGTCTTATTTTTCCAATGCCTTTCTACAAATTGGTCAAACTTTTCTAAATCGGTTTCATCCATGTTGGCTCTCATTTGTTTTAAATTCTCTTCTGTAATTGGATTGGTAATAATGTATTCACCATCTACATATTCTAGTATATTTCTATATAGGTATAATTGTCTATCTGTTATTTTTTCAAAATAGCGTGTCGCATTATCAAAGAATTTATCGAATTTTCCTTCTAATGTTTTTTCTTTTCTGTGGTCAAAGGTATATTCATTTTTTTCCTCTACTGGTATACATTCTGTAATTCTTTCTACATATCTTTTTCCTCTAAAGTCTTTGGTTAAGTGAATATCAAAGTTTAATACTTGTACTACTTGTTCTTCTGCTGTTTTTTCATTTTTAAATACACCTGTTCTTAACATAGAGTTTCGCAAGGCTGTTACTAAGTTTGGAAAAGTTTTTGCGTGGTGTGTAAATAAAGTAAACTTAGAAGCAACTTGTGCTGCTTGTATCATCCAAGATGCTACAGGGTCTGTTGCAACCTCTCCGGATGATGTTTACCGAACCGTCAGTTTTCTTTTGAACGTCCAAACCTTCTTGTCCTGATATGGTTTCGGTTTCTCGAAAAGTCAAAATGTTTCTGGTTGGATAAATTTTTCTTAAGTGAAGCTCGAAAGCTGTTTCCTGAACACGGATGTTCATGGTTTCATAAATATTTTCTATCATTCCCATTAGCATGGTGGTTTTACCACAACCTTGTTCACCTGTAATGGATATGATTCTAGCTCCTTTTACTAAATATTTTAGTAATTCAATGGAGTCGTCACAGCCAGGCTCTCCTTTAAACCATTGCTCTAGTGTAGAACGCTTTACGTCGAACTTTCTTACAAAAAATGCCCATGTTTCAGAGAAACTTGGTCTAACTACAACGACACGGGAACCGTCTTTCATTTCATTGATTTTATAACCATTGGTGTCTGACAATTGTCCTGGATTGTTGTATTTATAGATATTTTGGCATACTCTTTTTAGTTCTCCTTCTGTTCCAAAAGATAAAAAGGCTAAACGGATTGATTTACCTTGGAAAAATATCCAGATACTATCACAGGCTCTTGGCACTTTGTGCTCTGTTACTTGCTCTAGGTAATCTCCATCTGTTTGTGCTACTTGGCTTAAAAAACTTTCTGGAAGACCCGATACGCCTCCTGATATACCATCTATGTTCATATCTCTTACTTCATCAATACTGCTATATCCTTTGTAATGTTGATAAATTCTTTGTGTAACCACCCATAATTTTTCTTCAAAAGATAGTAAAATACTTTCTTTTTCATAAATATCTTCTATTTCTTGACTGGTTATGACATAAGAAGGTTTGGTTTCTCCTTCTACATATTTTAAAGTGGCTAAATTATATTTTTTGATTAGCTCTGTTAAGGCTTCATAACCAAATTCTTTTTTATACATAAATATTAATATGTCAAATTTATCTTGTGGTGTTAGAAGAGAAGGAATATCAAATGGAATTGCTTTTGATATATTGCTTTCTGTAACACCATATTCTTTTTCTAATAAATCAAAAATCAATTCTTTTACATATTTTTTGTCATTTACGTCTCCATAAGTACAACCTTTTAAAGCTTTTTTTAAGGCATATTTTTTGTTTTTTCTTCTTTTTAATTCTTCTTCTGAAAGACCTATATCATATAAATTGATTTTTGTAATTTCATCTAGCCTTTTTTTTACGAATTCAATCATTTTTTCTATGGTATATGTTTTATCATCTACATCAATTTGTATTTCTACTTCTGCATTTTTCTTTTTCTGAATATTATAAAAGATAAAATATACCGCAGCTGCTATTACTACTAATATTAATATGATGTTTGTTATGGCCATCTAGTTTTTCCTCCTTATATCTTCATTGATAAATCCTGCAATCGATATATTATGTTGTTGGCTGTTCTTTTTATTTCCGAGAAAAAGAATCCATTTCTCTCATCTTGGTCTGTTTTTCTAAGCTTTAGAAATAAATCTGGCACAGCTGCTTCTTCACATGCTTCGAAAAATAAAGTATTGTATGGAATTGTTGAAACTTTATTTTTTTCTCCTAAATATCTAGTTACATTTTTAATGTTATATTTAGAATATCTATCATATCTTCCTAATAACACCAATGTTTTTTTAGATTTGAATAGTGGGTTTTGTTCTCTTATCTTTAAAAAGTTATTAATGCTTGCTAATCTTTGACTTAAGCTTGCTACAATTAAATCAGATTTTTGTATGATAGTTTCTGCTATATCTTTTTTCATTCTTTTGTCTAAATCGACAAATACTAAATCATAATAATTGTTGGCTAAGTTAATAATATCTGGGTAGTATTCTTTAATTTCATCATATTCTTCTTGTGTTCCTTTGAAAGTTGGTAATATTTCTAATCTGTCTTTAAATATGATTTTGGTGTAGTTTGTAATATATTCTGGTGATAGCTTATTACTTTTCATTACTTTTGCTAATCCTGCTATTCCTTCTTCCATTGCTATATTGGTATTTGGTCCAAATAATCCTCGATTTTTTTGTGTTTTGTTAGTTGCCTCCCAAAAACAGTTATCTAAATTTTCGTCTTTATAGCCAGTTGAGAAGACTAATATTTTATAATTATGTTCTATTGCTAAATAGGTACATATAGAAATTAAGGATAAGGTTTTTCCTGTTTGTTCTCTTCCTTTATTCCAAAAAGTTACAATTGACATTTTTTCTCATTCCCTTCTCTTACAAGTCTTATCCAATTTTCTCAACGGTTTTTATGGTTTTTCTAATGTTAGCTTCACTTACATTTTCTAAGATTTCTTCTGCTAAATAAGCTAAGCCATCTTTATAGGAAACACTCAACTTCTTAAATCTGATTTTGGCTACTCTTTGATTTTCGTAAAGAACACTTAAATCACCGTTTTCAATTGGAAAATAAATTCTATAATCATTCCACAATATCTTATAACCCAAAGAAAGAAAATTCAAATAATCATCTTCTTCTTTTAGCATGTCTTTTGAGAATAAAACTTTGGTTAGATTGACTATGTTTTGTACTCCATTTAGAATCTCCATTCCCTTTTTTAAAGAATAGTTATCAAAAGATGTTACAAAATAGTTTTTGTCTGCTTGTTCTAATTGAAAATTTTTTAGCCCCTGTACATTGTCTGTGTCAATTAACATGATGTCATATTCCATTTCTTGTCTTTCCCCTATACCTAAATACTGTTTTATGTCCTCTGTGCTAGAAAACCCAACCGCTACATCAATTTCTTCAAAATCAGTAACATATTTCATAGTAGGGTTTATGGCTGGTACAATATATCTAGCTTTTTGATTTGTTGTAGCATCCATTATTAGTACTTTTTGATTTAATAATGTTAATATTTTAGCTGTATATAGCATTAAATCGGTTTTATCATATGCTCCTATAAACCCTATCTTCTTCATGTGTGTTCTCTCCTTTTTTTCTAATCGATTACTCCTGCTAAAGAATCTAAATATTCTTTTCTAGAATTTTTAGAGTTTGTAATACTTTCTTGCATATTGGTTTCTAAGTTTGATTGTGCTTGGTCTCCTTGACTGCTAATAGCACCATTAATGTGATTGTTTCTCAAGTCTGATGCATTTGTATTATTATATCTAGCGGCAATTTCATTCATTGCTTTTTCTAAAATGTTTGGATCACTTTTTAATAACGCTGATGTGCTTCCGTTAACTGGATAAGTTGGTGTTGCTGCTTCTTGCATACCTGCTTCTGTGTATTTCGTAGCATATAGTTTAGCACCTTTAATTTTATAAGCCTCAATGATAGCACAACTCATATGTAAGATTTCGCCTTCTGATAAGTTAACCCAAATGGTACTTTGTGAATCAACTCCACCGATATTTGGTATTTCTACCTCTTTTTTAGCAATAACAATGTAGTCTTGTCCAGATGGCAACATAAGTCTAATATCTATGTAATCACCTGTTACCAAATCCATTGGCAAAACTAGCATATTGTATTCTTGCTTTCTAACATCATTTTGTACAGGATTGTCACTCTTGCTTAGCAATTCTGTGGTAATCAATGTATTTTTTTTCATGGTTACTTTTGCTACTAATGGTACACTATTTAATTCAAGATATTCTTTGTTATCTGTTTTTTCATTGTTTCTTTTGTTTTTATCAATATAATAATTATCTGTTTCTTCTTGGAATACTTTATACTCTACACCATCTATTTTTACCCATAATTGTGGATTATTGTCACTGTCATATTTAGTATAAATATCATTTCCTGCTTTATCTTGTAAAGCATAATTTTCAATTAAACTAATATCGCTTGTCGCATTACTTGGTACAAGATTTCTATTAACTGTTTGTGGTGTTAACATATCAGATGTAATGACTTGTCCTGAACTAACATCTTGATTTAACACAATAGCATTTACACTTGCTTTTAATTGTTCTTGTTCCTTTTTCATTTTATTCATTAATTGCATGATTAAAAATGCTATGATTAAACCTGCTATTAATAACATAGTTATCATTCCTAATAAAAATGAGTTTCTTGCTTTTCTTTGCATTGGATTTGTTGCCATGACAAATTCCTCCTTAAAATTTATTTTTCTTTACTTTTTTTACAAAATATTCATCTATTTTATTGTAACGCAAATGAATTTCAAAAGCAATGAATTCAAGCGTTGTTACTAAAAGTTAATACGTTTGTAATGTATTTGTAATATTTCTATTGTTTTTAAAATGAATACTAAAAAGAAGGTTTTTTCTTCTAAAACCCTCTTCCCCTTATTAGATTTTTTGTAGTACTTTTGCTACACCTTCCTCATTATTGGAGGTTGTTACATAATCCGCTATTTGGGTTATTTCTGGTGTACTTCCTCCCATTGCTACCCCTAATCCTGCCTCTTGTATCATTTTCTTATCATTCACATTGTCTCCGATTGCTACTATTTCCTCTTTGCTAATTTTTAATTTTTGCATTAAAAATTCTATGGCATTCCATTTGTCAACATTTTGTACGGTTATTTCTGTATAATAAGCAATCGTTATTTCCTCTGTTCCTTGTTTAATTGTTTTTCTGGACATATGCGAAACATCTAATACTTCAATCCCTTGAATTTTTCTTAATTTTCTAATAATGGATTGAAAAACCGTTTGATTATCATCACAAATTGTTATTTTTAAATATTTTTCTTCTTTTTTATTTTTTACATATTCATACATGTTTTCAATTATACTAATTTTAGTTTGCTTATTTTCTTCTTTTTTTAAATTTTCTTTATGATAATATAAAACATTATATTTTAACGCAGTCGCCAATATCGTTTGGTCTGTGTAAACATTGTAACTAATACTATTTTCTTCACATATTTTGATAATTTCTAATACTTTATGTTTCGGTAAGAATTTGTCGTATATAATTTTATCTTTTTTCATATCATAAATTAAAGCACCATTTCCTGCTATAAAATAATTTTTGCTTCCAATTTCTTTGGCAATGGTTTTGATAGAATCAATTGGTCTTCCTGATGCTATGATGACATCGGTTCCTTTTTCAATGGTTTGTTGAATGATATTTTTTGTGTTTTCCGTTACAATTCCATATGGGTTTAACATCGTTCCGTCTAAATCAACTGCTACTAATTTATACATATTTGCTCACTCCTTAGTTTCAACTTTTATTATAACTTTTTATTTTTTAATTTGCAACTGATTTCTTGTTTTGTTTTTGGAAAAAATTGTTTGTTTATTTTTATCTTTTTTTGCAAATGATAGTATTAGAAAAAGCAAAGGTTTTTTCTATATGTAGTATTACAGGAGGTGAAAAAACGATGGCAACAAATTCAAACAAAAAATTAGTTCCA
>CAOKPI010000017.1 GCA_948470605.1 uncultured Clostridium sp.
TCGAGAACCTAAAATAGAACCTAAAATTCATCTATGTATTTTTGAGTGTGCTGTTAAAATATTTATATATGTATACAATGCTATGCATTGCATATTGTATCTGTAACAAGCAAAGCTTTAACAGTTACCATAATTTTCTAGTGACGATTACATTTAGGGTAATACCTGTTCCCATCCCGAACACAGAAGTCAAGCCTAAGTGTGCCGAAAATACTTGTGGGTTACCCTGCTGGGAAGATAGGTTGTTGCTAGTTTTTTTATTTTGTAGATAATCATTTAAAATGGAAAGATGGACTAAGAATTAATAGAGACATTAATTTTTAGTCTATTTTTTTGAAAAAAAATTTGATTTATTAAAAAAATATGATAAAATATAATAGTAAAAGAAAGAGAGGGCTTAAAATGGGGGAAAAAGAACAGCTTATGAGATATTAGATACTTTGGAAGAAACTTTAAAACGTTATACAGATGAAGAAAATGATAAGAGACTTAAAGAAAGAAGAGACATATTAAGACAAGGTTATGAAAAACAACTAAAAATGACAACTGATTTTCGTAAAAAGGCTAAAATAGAATTAAGAATAAAAGAAATAGACGAAGCTTATGATATAGTAAGTACAGTTGCCAAAAGAGAAAAATATAAAAATGAGGGAGAACATTATGATGTCTCTGAACATAAAGCATCGGAGCAAAGAGATGATAGAGAGGTTGGGTAATATGGCAAAAGTAACATGGAAACCAGGAACTTTTTTATATCCATTACCAGCGGTCATGGTAAGCTGTGGGACAATGGAAAAATCTAACATTATAACAGTTGCATGGACAGGTATATTAAATACCAATCCAGCAACTGTATATATTTCTGTCCGTCCTACTAGACATTCTTATCCATTAATAAAAGAAAATGGAGAATTTGTCATTAATTTAACAACCAAACAGTTAGCAAGAGCAACGGATTGGTGTGGGGTAAAAACGGGAGCAAAGGTAGATAAATTTAAAGAAATGAAATTACATAAAGAAAAAGCTGATTTTGTAAAATGTCCAATGATTAAAGAAAGTCCTGTGTCAGTAGAATGTAAAGTAAGAGAAATTAAAGAGTTAGGCTCACATCATATGTTTATAGCAGATGTATTGGCAATCCATGCTGATGAAAAATATATCGATGAAAAAGGTGCTTTTGATATTTCAAAATGTGATTTAATAGCCTATTCGAATGGACATTATTATAGTTTAGGAAAAAAGATAGGAAAATTTGGATTTTCTGTGCAAAAAAAGAGAAAAGCCATTGACACAAGAGGAAAAAGGTGATACAATATTCAAGCGTATTATTATTACGAATATACGCTCACATCGTTTCAAAAAAGTAATGTTAAAAATACGGAGGTGTTTTCATATGGCAGCAAAAGGACCAAGAGAAAATATAACATTAGAATGTACAGAATGTAAAAGAAGAAATTACACAACTTCAAAAAACAAGAGAAATAATACCGATAGATTAGAAATTGTAAAGTATTGTAAATTCTGTAAAAAACGTACAACACACAAAGAAACTAAATAGTTAAAAAGCTATTTTAAGGAGGAAATAAAATGGCTAAAAAAGAAGCAAAGGCGAAAAAAGAAAATAGTAAAAACAAAAAAAGTTTTTTCAAAG
This sequence comes from uncultured Clostridium sp., assembly GCA_948470605.1. Taxonomy (GTDB): domain Bacteria; phylum Bacillota; class Clostridia; order TANB77; family CAG-508; genus CAG-269. The sequence continues at coordinate 1,652 of CAOKPI010000017.1, forward strand.
ACTTTAAAGCTGAATTAAAAAAAGTAAATTGGCCAACACCGAAACAATTATTAAATAATACAATAGCAGTAGTAACAATTGTATTAATTACAGTAGCAATTGTATTTGTATTAGATATAGCATTTGAGACTTTGAATAAACATGGCGTTGATAGAATAAAAGGAATTGTTGGAACGAATCAGTCTGTTTCAGAAGAAGCAACGGAAGAGAATATAGAAGGAGAAGCAACTGAAGAAAATTCTAACGAAGAAAACAATACAGAGAATAATACGGAAAATAATACAGAAAACAAAGCAGAATAATTGAAAAAATAAAAGGAGGCTAACAATAAATGTCTCAAAAAGATTATGATAATGTAGCTAGATGGTATGTTGTACACACCTATTCTGGCTATGAAAATAAAGTAAAAGCAGACTTAGAGAAAACAATTAAAAATAGAGAGTTAGAAGATTTCTTTTTTGATATTATTGTTCCAATGGAGGAGCAAATTGAAATCAAAGATGGAAAAAGAAAGACGAATCTAAGAAAAGTTTTCCCTGGTTATGTATTAATTAAAATGATAGTAACAGAGGAATCTTGGTATATTGTAAGGAACACAAGAGGAGTTACTGGGTTTGTGGGTTCTGGAACAGACCCAATTCCATTAACAGAAGATGAAATTAGGAATATGGGATTTGAAGATGTTCCAATTAATGTAGATTATGAAATAAATGAACAAGTACAAGTTATGAATGGTCCATTTGAAGGATTTGTAGGTACCGTTCAAGAAATAAATACTGAAAAACATAAAGTAAAAGTTCTAGTATCTATGTTTGGAAGAGAAACACCAGTAGAATTAGAATTTTCTCAAGTTCAGAAGATTAAATAAAAAATGATAAAAAATTAGTTAAAAGGGAAGCACTAATTCATAAGGGGAGGTGGAAATCCTCTAACCCAAATGGATGGAATAAATGATAAGGTGTGTTCCGTGTCAGAAAAAGAGGAGGTGCCATTAAAATGGCAGAAAAAGAAATTTCAAATATTATTAAATTACAAATTGAAGCAGGAAAAGCATCACCAGCTCCACCAGTAGGACCAGCTTTAGGCTCAAGTGGTGTTAATATCATGCAATTTGTGAAAGAATTCAATGATAAAACAGCAAATCAACCAGGAATGATTATACCAGTAGTTATTACTGTTTATAAAGATAAATCATTTAGTTTTATTACAAAAGTACCACCAGTAGCTGTATTAATTAAAAAAGCAATTAACATTGAAAAAGGTTCAGGAAAGCCAAATATGGAAAAAGTTGCTAAAATAACAAAGGCTCAAGTGAAAGAAATTGCAGAACAAAAAATGCCAGACTTAAATGCTGCTACAATTGAGACAGCAATGAGCATGGTAGAAGGTACTGCTAGGTCTATGGGTATTGTTGTTACAGAGTAAAACAATTGAAAATCATCATCTTGCACATTTTTAAGTTAGCTGTGTGAAGCAAAGCGAATTACAGATAACTTATGCAATCGAATGAGATGAGATTGTAATCCTTATGGAATTGAAGTACCAATGTACACCTTCAGCTTAAAGGATTACAAATGAATGTAAAATTCATTTGTATACTGATACTGTAACAGCTAAAGCTTAACAGTATCAGCAATATATATTTTGAATTGTTTTAAATAAAAAATAAAGAATTGGGAGAGCAGAATGTAAGAAGAAAAGCTCGTTAGAACCAAAGGAGGTAAAGAAAGATGAAAATGTCAAAAAGATACGCAGAAAGCGTAAAACTAGTTGATAAAACAAAAGAATATGAAGTAAAAGAAGCTTTAGAAATTATTGAAAAAATGCCAAAACCAAAATTTGATGAAACGGTTGAATTACATGTAAAATTAGGAGTAGATTCTAAACATGCTGACCAACAAGTTAGAGGTACTGTGGTACTTCCAAATGGTACTGGTAAAACACAAAAAGTATTAGTATTTGCAAAAGGACCTAAAGCAGAAGAAGCTGAAAAAGCAGGAGCTGACTTTGTAGGAGCAGAAGAATTAATACCAAAAATTCAAAATGATAACTGGTTTGATTATGATGTTGTAGTAGCAACTCCAGATATGATGGGTGTTGTAGGAAGATTAGGTAAAGTATTAGGACCAAAAGGATTAATGCCAAACCCTAAATCAGGAACTGTTACAATGGATGTAACAAAAGCAATTAGCGAAATCAAATCTGGTAAAGTAGAATATCGTTTGGATAAAACAAATATTATTCATTTAGGATTTGGAAAAGTTTCGTTTGGAGCTGACAAATTATTAGAAAACTATGAAACAATCATAGATGCTATTATAAAAGCAAAACCAGCAGCAGCAAAAGGTCAATACATTAAAAGTGTAGCAATCACAACAACAATGGGACCTGGTATCTATATTAACCAAAAATAAAATAGAAGCCAAAGACAGTAGGCAAAAACTTAAGTCCTACCGAGGTAAAAAGAAAAGTGTAATAAGCACTCTTTGTATCCTCGGAGGAATAAAGAGTGTTTTTTATATTATAGGAAAGTTCTCCGAACTTCCTATAATATAAGCGTTTCACAGAAAATTGCTCTGCAATTTTCGCGAACGAACAACGGGCGTGGCATGAAAACTAATCTAAAAGGTCAAAAAATTTTAATCATGCCACTGTTGTTCTATTCTAAGAAATTTCTCATAGTATGAGAAATTTCTGTAGAAGATAAATATGGGAATTGTTAGATTTTCTAGCAATTTGCATTACGTAGAAAATCTTAAATTCGTTTTTAATTTTTTATATAAATAAACAACTATTTAGGAGGTGAAAAGAATAAATGGCAAGTGAAAAAATACTAAATCAAAAGAAAGAAGAAGTAAGTAAATTAGCAGAACAAATGAAAGAAGCTAAATTAATACTTCTTACAGATTACAGAGGAATCAATGTAACAGATGATACAACTTTAAGAAGAGACCTAAGAAATGCAGGTGCAAAATACACTATTATAAAAAATAATATTACAAAAAGAGCGTTGGCTGAATGTGGAATAGAAGGTTTAGAAGAAAAATTGGAAGGACCAACAGCAATTGTTATGAGTTCAGAAGATTATTTAGAACCATCTAAAGTAATTTATAAGTTCAGTAAAGACAATGAATATTACACAATTAAAGGTGGAGTTGTTGATGGAAAAGTAATGACATCAGAAGAAATTATCACATTAGCAAAATTACCATCAAGAGAAACCTTATTATCAATGCTTGCAGGTGCATTACTTGGCAATATCTCAAAAGTTGCAGTTGCATTGGATCAAGTAAGAATACAAAAAGAAGAAGCTGGAGAAAAAGTAACTGTTTCAGTAACAGCAGAAGAGCCAGTAGTAGCTGAAGAAGCAAAGGCAGAACCAGAAACTGAAACAACACAAGAAGCATAAGCTTCCAATATAATATGAAAATAGAGTGGTGAGCTTAAATCACTGAAATAAGAAAGGAAAGTGAATTAGAATGGAAAAAATAGAAAAATTAATCGAAGAAATAGATAGCTTAACCGTTGTTGAATTAGCAGATTTAGTGAAAGCTATCGAAGAGAAATATGGAGTATCTGCAGTAGCAGCAGCTGCACCAGCAGCTGGAGGAGCAGTAGCAGGAGGAGAAGCTGAAGAAAAATCAGCATTTGATGTAGTGCTTGCAGAAGCAGGAGATCAAAAAATAAAAGTTATAAAAGTAGTTAGAGATGCTACAGGATTAGGATTAAAAGAAGCAAAAGAATTAGTAGATGGAGCACCAAAAACAGTTAAAGAGGGAGTTAGCAAGGAAGAAGCTGAAGAATTAAAAGCTAAATTTGCTGAAGTTGGAGCAGTAGTAGAACTAAAATAATGATAAAAATAGGAAAACAAGCCGTTTAAGGCTTGTTTTTTGAGTTCTAGGAAATTGCATTTATGCAATTGACGTAGAAATTAAATATGCAAATTTTTAGATTTTCGTGCAAGTAAACTTGCTTAGAAATCTAGATTTGCTTTTTTGGTAAAAAAAGTATATAATAAAAAACAGATTGAATTAGAACATTTCAATCTAAATACTACTTAAAAAGAAAAGAGGTAGGAGAATGAAAGTAAGCGAAGAAGAAATTCTGCACATTGCTAATTTAGCGCATTTGAATTTGGAAGAAGATGAAATTGATAGTTATATATTACACTTACAAAATATTTTAAATTTTGCGGATATTGTAAATAATGCACCAATAGAAAATTTAGATATAACGGTAGGTGCTAATGAAGCGAAAAATGTGTTTCGAAAAGATGAGATAACAGTGTTTGAAGATAATGAAGGATTGTTACAAAATGCAGTGGATAAAGAAAAAAATATGTTTAAAATACCAAAAGTCATTTAACTTATTAATATTAATTATGATGAATTACTTATAAACATAGAAGACAAAGCACAAGTTGCTAAAAACAAACAGATAGATATATTTGTTGATGATAGTATAAAAAATTGTAATAGAATGGCTGAAGCACAAATAAAAACATATATGATGGATACTATTATCAACTTTAATCATAAAAATGATAAAGTTAAAAGAGTATATTCTTGGCCACATTTACATCAAGAAATCACTAAATTTAAGGAGGAAAATAGATGAATATCACAGAATTAACCGTACATAAATTACAAGAAAAATTAAAAAGCAAAGAATTAACTATCACAGATATAACCAAAGCTTATGTTGATAAAATAAAAGAAAAAGAAAACGATGTACAAGCCTTTGTAACGCAATTAACAGAAGAAGCAATGGGACAAGCAAAAGATATTCAAAATAAAGTAGAAAAAGGCGAAATCAAAGGGGAATTAGCCGGCATTCCAATTGGAATCAAAGACAATATGTGTACAAAAGGTATAAAAACAACTTGTAGTTCAAAAATGTTAGAAAATTTTGTAGCACCTTATGATGCTACTGTTGTAGAAAAAGTAAATAAGGAAAACATGATAAATTTAGGAAAGTTAAACATGGACGAATTTGCGATGGGAGGTTCAACAGAATATTCCTATTTCAAAAAGACAAGAAATCCATGGAACCTAAATAAAGTACCAGGAGGTTCATCAGGTGGAAGTGCAGCAGCAGTAGCAGCAGGATTAGTTCCATGGGCTTTAGGTTCTGATACAGGTGGTTCTATTAGACAACCATCTAGTTTTTGTGGGGTAGTTGGTTTAAAACCAACTTATGGATTAGTATCTAGATATGGACTAGTAGCATTTGCCTCATCATTAGACCAAATTGGTCCAATTACAAAAGATGTAGAAGATGCTGCTATATTATTAAACATTATAGCAGGACATGATGAAAAAGATACAACATCAGCGGATAGACCAAAAGTAGATTATACCAAATCACTTAAAAATGATGTAAAAGGGTTAAAAATAGGAGTTCCAAAAGAATTTTTTGGAGAAGGTATCAATGAAGAAGTAAAGGAATCCTTACAAATAGCAATTGAAAAATACAAAGAATTGGGAGCAGAAATAGAAGAATTTTCGTTAGATATTTCTCAATATGCATTAGCGACTTATTATATTATTGCTTGTGCAGAGGCAAGTTCTAACTTAGGTAGATTTGATGGAATTCGCTATACCTATCGTACACCAGAATTTAAAAATCTAAAGGAAATTTATAAGAAATCAAGAAGTGAGGCTTTTGGTGCAGAAGTAAAAAGAAGAATTATCCTAGGAACTTATGTGTTGTCTTCTGGCTATTATGAGGCGTATTATAAAAAGGCGCAACAAGTCCGTACTTTAGTGATGAATGAATTTAACAAGGCATTTGAGAAATATGATGTTATTTTAATACCAACATCACCAACAGTGGCTTTTGATATTGGTTCAAAATCGAATAATCCATTAGAAATGTATTTAGCAGATATTTGTACCGTATCAGTCAATGTAGCAGGACTTCCAGGAATATCCATTCCGTGTGGCGTAGATAAAGAAGGAATGCCAATTGGAATGCAATTAATTGGAAACAAATTCTGTGAAGAAACGATATTAAGGGCAGCTTATACTTTTGAGCAAGCGATTAAGTTTAGAGATAACTATAAACCAGAGTTTAAGTTAGCTGTAAGTGAAAAATGAGACAAGAGGGACAGGTTTTAACTGTCTCATAAAATAAACGAAAAAAGTCGAATTTATAAAACATCAAAAAATATATGAAAGCTAAAGTGAAGATAATTTAGAATACAAAAATAGAAAATTCGACAAAAATAATGAGACAATTCAAACCTGTCCCCCATGTCTCAAAAGGAGGAAAAAATGTCAAGAGAAGATTATGAAATAGTAATAGGATTAGAGGTTCATGCAGAGCTATCAACCAATACAAAAATATTTTGTTCTTGTCCAACTAAGTTTGGAGCAGAACCGAATACACAAACTTGTCCAATTTGTATGGCTATGCCTGGCACGTTGCCAGTGTTAAATGAAAAAGTGGTGGAATATGCAGTAAAAGCAGGATTAGCAACGAATTGTGAGATTGCAAGAGATAGTAAAAACGATAGAAAAAATTATTTTTATCCAGATTTACCAAAAGCGTATCAAATATCACAATTTGACAAACCACTATGTGAACATGGTTATATTGAAATTGATACAGATAATGGCAAAAAGAAAATTGGATTAACGAGAATTCATATAGAAGAGGATGCAGGTAAATTAAATCATGATGAATTTGGAGGAGGAAGTTTGGTCGATTTAAACAGAGCAGGAGTTCCTCTTATTGAGATTGTTTCTGAACCAGATATTAGAAATGCGGAAGAAACAGAAAAATATTTAAGAAAATTAAAGTCTATTTTAGAATATATTGAAGTATCTGATTGTAAGATGCAAGAAGGTTCTTTAAGAGCGGATGTCAATGTTTCTATTAGAAAAAAAGGAGATACAAAACTTGGTACTCGTACTGAAATGAAAAATATGAATTCTTTTAGGAGTATTGCAAGAGCCATTGAATATGAGGTTGATAGACAAATTGATGTGATAGAAGATGGTGGAAAAATTGAACAAGAGACCTTAAGATGGGATGAGGTATCTGGGAAAACTTTTTCTATGAGAGATAAAGAGGATGCACAAGATTATCGCTATTTCCCAGACCCAGACTTAGTAGCGATTAAATTATCAGAAGAGTATATTCAAAATATTAAAGAAACATTACCAGAATTGCCAGAAAGCAGAAAACAAAGATATCTAGAAGAATATAAATTGTCTGAAAAAGATGCTAATTTAATTACTTCTTCTAAATATTTATCAGACTTATTTGAACAAGCAATTGAAGTGTGCCATAATCCAAAAGCAGTAAATAACTGGATTATATCAGACATATCAAGAATTTTAAATGAAACAGAGATGGAGCCAATTGAAATACCTTTTGATAGCCAACAATTAGGTAAATTAGTGATATTGATTGATAAAGGAACCATTAGTTCAAGTATTGGTAAAAAAGTATTAACAGAATTATTTGAGAATCCAAGAGACCCAGAGGAAATCATCCAAGAAAAAGGTTGGATTCAAATATCAGACGAAGGAGCTATTAAAGAAATAGTACTAAAAATATTGGAGGCAAATCCACAGTCTATTGCAGATTATAAAGCTGGAAAGGATAGAGCTTTAGGTTTCTTAGTAGGACAAGCTATGAAGGAGACAAAGGGACAAGCCAATCCTCAAATGTTGAACAAGATGTTTTTGGAAGAATTGAAGAAATAATGTAATTTGAATTTATAGATATTTTAGAAAGAAAAAAGTTAAGCTAAATAGTATTTAAAGGAAAGGCAAAATGTCTTTCTTTTATATTTGACAAAAACTGTAAAAGACTGTAAAATGAATTAACATCTATAGCTTTTGTTTCTAATAATTTTATCTAGTGTGTTAATTCAAGAATTTATCCAATAAAAATTGAAAAAATAAAAAGGAGATGCTATAATAAAGGAGGCGATAATTTGCCAGTTATTTCACAATTTTATGGTATTCTAATTTATATGTACCAAGAATTAGGAGGGCATCATAATGAACCCCATATACATATAAAATATAATGAATATCATATGTCAATGACACTTAGTGGAAAAATATTAAATGGAAAACTACCTAAAAAACAAAAGAAATTAGTAGATGCATGGATAATGCTACATGAAGATGAATTAAAAGCAGCATGGCATGCTTATAATGAAGATGGAGAACTAATAAAAATTAAAGGATTGGAGTGATTTTAATGAGTCCCAAAGCTATAGATGTTAAAGTTTTAGAAAATTATGAATTAGAGATACAATTTGATAATAATGAGAAAGGAAAATTTGATGTAAAACCATATTTTAAATTTAAACAATTTAAAGAATTAAAAGACATAAAATTATTTCAGACAGTAAAAGTTGCAGGTCTATCTATTGAATGGAAAAATGGAGCAGACATTTGTCCAGATGAATTATATAATAATAGTATAAAAATTAAAGACTCACAAATGTGAGCCTTTTAAAATTATATTACTTGTTTTTTAATCCCATCTACTACAAAGCCACAAACAATAAACTCAATTCCAAAAATCAAGCTAAGTCGAAATAAATTAATACCTAAGTAATAAATAAAAGGAGAAGTAAAATCACAAACATATGTAAATAGGATAAATACAGCTATGATACAAATACCAAAGCAAAATTTTAGTCCATAATTCATTATTTTAGAAGTTTTTTTATCAAGATTTTTAAAATTATCTAATAACTTTTTAAACATATTACACCTCACAAAAAGAATTATTATCATAATTAATAGTAACATGAAAGAGGACTAAAAACAATGGAAATGCTTGCCAAACTGAATAAAATCCCCACTGGTTCTGCGTTAAAATGGGGACGTCTCCAATCAAACTCGGAATGAGTGGGACATTAATTATAAACCTGTCCCAAAAGTAACCAAAAGGGGTATGATGGTGCCTGTCCCAAAACACACAAAAAGAACTCCTTTTAAGAAGTTCTTTAAACCATAGCTGCATTTAATTTTTTTGATAAACTAGATTTTTTTCTAGCTGCTGTATTTTTAACAATAACACCTTTTGTGCATGCTTGATCGATTTTTTTAGTAGCTTCAGAAAATAGAACTTTAGCTTCTTCTATGTTTCCATTTGCTACAGCTTCTTCAAATTTTTTAACAGCTGTTCTATATCCAGATTTTATCATATTATTTCTTAAAGTTTTTTTCTCAATTACTTTAACTCTTTTTTTAGCTGATTTAATATTTGGCATTTCTTTTCAGCACCTCCTCTTAGTCTATATTACACTATAACATATGATATTTTAACACATTTTTTTGTAAAAAGCAAGTAAAATTGGAAATAATTATTGTAATGAAAAATAATTTATGATATAGTGTTAAAAGAATGGAGTGATATAAATGATAGCAATTGGAAGTGACCATGGAGGTTATCAATTAAAAGAAGAAATAAAAAAATATTTAGAAGAGAAAGATATTCCATATAAGGATATGGGATGTATGAATGAAGAGAGAGTAGATTACCCTAATATTGCTAAAGAAGTAGCGATACAAGTTCAATCAAAACAATGTGAAAAAGGTATACTAATTTGTCGTTCAGGAATCGGAATGAGTATTGTAGCCAATAAATTTAAAGGAATTAGATGCACACCTTGTCATAATGAATACACAGCAAAATTTGCAAAATTACACAACAATGGTAATGTGTTATCCATTGGAGCAGATGATGTAACAGTTAATGAAGCAATTTGTATGATAAGAATATGGCTTGCTACAGAATTTGAAGGTGGTAGACATGAAGAAAGAATAAAAATAATTGAAGAAATAGAAAACGAAAACATGAAATAGGAGGCAAAGCCTATGTGGGGAGATATAGCTATTGCATTTTTGCTGGCCTTTATCGTGACTTTTATGGCAACACCATATACTATAAAAATAGCACGAAAAGTAGGGGCAGTAGATATACCAAAGGATAAAAGAAGAATGCATAAAAAAGCCATGCCTAAATTTGGAGGACCAGCAGTTATATTAGGTTTCTTAATTGCTGTAATCTATATATTGATTGTTATGAATTTAGAAAATAAAATTGATTTATTTGGGATAGAACAGTATGGCATGAAATTAATTCGGAATGTTTTTAGGAATTATCGTAATATCAATTTTTTGTGTGATGGATGATATTGTAACAATTAAACCAATGGTAAAATTGCTTGGACAAGTAATAGCAGCAATCATCGTAGTAGCATTTGGTGTAAGAATTGATGATACAACACCAGCCTTTTTATTAACACAAGAGTTAAAAGAGGCATTTTCTATTATTTTGACAATTGGATGGATTGTAGGAGTAACGAATGCGATTAATTTAATTGATGGATTGGACGGACTGTCAGCAGGAATTTCAGTCATATCAGCGGTATCGTTATTAATTATATTTGTCTTAAATGGTTCGCCACTTATTTCCATTTTATTAATTACGGCATTAGCAGGTGCATTGGTGGGATTTTTACCATTTAATTTTGCACCAGCAAAAACATTTATTGGAGATACTGGTTCTAACTTTTTAGGTTTTTCCCTTTCTATTATTTCTATATTAGGTGTGGCAAAAACTTATACAGCAGCTGTTATTGTATTGCCATTATTAGCATTGGGATTACCAATATTTGATACGGTTTGGGCAATTATCAGAAGATTAATTAAGGGAAAATCAATTAAAGCCATTTTTAAAGCAGATAAAGGACATTTGCATCATATTATTGTTGCAAGGGGATTTAGTCAAAAACAAGCAGTACTGATTTTATATGGAATTGCTGCAACGTTGGGATTGTTTGCGATTATATTTTTAGAGAGTGGAATATGGAAAGCTTTATCTTTTTTACTTATGGTTGTTGTTGCACTGGGACTGGGATACAAGAATTTCCAAACGGAAAAATCAGAATTGCAAAGATATGAGTGTATTGAGTGTAAATATATTTATAATCCTAAGTCAGGGAATGAAAAGGCTGGTATTAAACCAGGTACATCTTTTGAGGATTTACCAGATGATTGGGTTTGCCCTGTTTGTGGAGAGGGAAAAGATATGTTTGAGATTCATGAATAAATTAATATAAAAGTATGAAAGCTGAAAAGCTTTCTATTTTTGTCGATAGATAAAAGTTGAATCTTAAAAAGCATTGTAAAAAATAGAGAATTATGGTATATTATTATTATATTGTAAAAATTATAACTATCATGTATAAGAGGTAGAAATGAAGATATTATTAATAAACCATTTTCCACTAATAGGTTCAGGAAGCGGAATTTATGTTATGAATATTGCGAAAAGTTTAGAAAAAAAGGGTCATAAAGTTTGTGTTATTATGCCTGAAAATACTACTAAAATAATTAATATTGAAAATGTAAAAATACATCCAGTATTTTTTAAGAAGGAAGAAATAATAAAAGGACAATTAGACTTTAATTTTCCGTGTATGGATGCACATCCAAGAAGTGACTTTTTATTTCAAAATATGACAAGATTACAAATAGAACAATATGAAATAGCTTTTAGGAATGCAATTGAAGAAGAGTTAGAGGAGTTTCAACCAGATATTATCCACTCACAACATATTTGGATAGTATCGGGATTATTAAAGCACTATAAAATTCCATATATAATCACTTCACATGGTGCAGAATTTATTACGTATAAAAAGACAAATATGTTTAATGAATATGGAAACAAAGCTGTTGAAGGTTGTAAAAAAATAATTGCTATATCGGATGATAATATAGAAGAGATAATCAGTAAATTTCCTAATGCAGAAAATAAAATTGAATTTATAAAAAATGGATATAATTCACAAGATTTTTATCGAGAAGAACTAAATAGAATGGAGATATTAAAAAAATTTTCAATTTATAAAAGATTTGACAACATTGTATTATTTGTTGGAAGAATTTCAAAATTGAAAGGATTGGATATATTATTAAAAGCTACTAATAAATATGAAACACAAAAAACATTAACTTTAATTGTAGGAGATGGAGATTATAGAAGAGACTTAGAAAAATTAAAAGAAAGATTAAAATTGCACAATATTGTTTTTTTGGGAAGTAAAGGGCATGAAGATTTGAGATTATTATATAATATTTCTGATGTTTTAGTATTACCATCGAGAAAAGAAGCATTGCCATTAGTTGCTATAGAAGCATTAGCATGTGGAACACCAGCAGTTGTAAGTAATGTATCAGGAATGGATAAGATAATTACGAAAGAAGTAGGATTGCTTTTTGAGGTAGATAATGAAGAAATGTTAGCTGAAAAAATTAAATTAATTTTAAATAAAAAGATTATTTTTAAAAAAGAGAAAATTGCCAATTATGCGAAAAGAAATTATTCACAAGAAACCTTAATGAACAAATTGATAGAATTATACGAAGAAATAAGGAGAAAATAAAATGTCATATAGTGAACAAAGCATAAAATTGAATAATGGGAAATATATACCAAGTATGGGATTTGGAACGTCATTAATCACAGGAAATGAATGTATTAATGTAATAAAAACAGCAATAGAGGTAGGTTACCGACATATCGATACAGCATCTGCCTATGAGAATGAAATAGAAATTGGGAAAGCTATAAAGCTGAGTAACATCAATCGAAAAGAATTATTTATTACTAGTAAAGTTTGGAAAGATTCAATGGGGTATGAAAATACACTAAAATCATTTAATAATACCTTAAAAAATTTAGATTTAGAATATATAGACTTGTTTTTAATACATTGGCCTAAAAATAATGATAATGAATTGAACATAGAAACATGGAAAGCTTTAGAAAAGATATATAAAGAGGGAAAAGCTAAAAATATAGGAGTTTCTAATTTCTTAAAACAACACTTAGAAATAATTTTAGAGAATTCTAATATTATACCTACTGTTAATCAAATAGAATTTCATCCAGGATTAATACGAAAAGATACAATAGAATTTTGTAAAAAAAATAATATAGTTTTAGAAGCATGGGCGCCTCTAGGAAAAGGAAAAATGCTAAACAATCAAATATTAATAAATATTGCAAGAAAATATAATAAGTCAGTAGCACAAATTTGTTTGAAATGGTGTTTACAAAATGAAGTAATACCATTACCAAAATCAGAGAAGGAAGAAAGAATGAGACAAAATTTAGATTTATTTGATTTTGAAATATCAGAAAAAGATATGAGTACTATTAATAATATGAGATTTTTTGCGGGTTCAGATATGGATCCTAATAGCTTCAACTAATAATATATATTATCATAAAAATAAATTAGAATATGAAAGGATAATAAGATAAATGTCAGACCAAATCATAAAATTTTTAGCACATAACCAAAAAATATCGGTAATCTGTGCAAACACAACAAAACTAGCAGAAAAAGCAAGAAAAACCCATGACCTAAGCCCAGTGGTAACAGCCGCATTTGGAAGGATGCTTACCATAACAGCTATCATGGGAACAGAAATGAAAAGCACAAAAGATAAACTAACTGTACAAATTAAGGGAAATGGACCAATTGAAATGATGGTAGCAACCACAAACAATTTTCCAAAAGTAAAGGGATATGTGGCTAATCCACAAATTGATATGCCATTAAATGAGTTTGGGAAATTAGATGTAGGCGGAGCAGTAGGTTATGAAGGATACATCAACGTCATCAAAGACATTGGATTGAAAGACCCATACATAGGCATTTCACCACTAACATCAGGAGAAATTGCAGATGATTTTGCCAATTATTTTGTCAATTCAGAACAAAGAAATTCAGCCGTAGCATTAGGAGTATTAGTGGATAAAAACGGCGTAAAATCAGCAGGAGGATATTTGATTAATCCCATGCCAGATGCTACAGAAGAAGAAATTTCACAAGTAGAGCAAGCGATATTTCAAGCAGGAGCTATATCAAAGATGTTAGATAGTCAGTTATCTTTGCAGGAAATTGCACAAAAGATAACAGGTGATGAAAATGTTGAAATAATAGAAGAAAATATTATACCAGTATATCAGTGCGATTGCTCTAAAGAACATATGGCAGATGGATTAGCAACAATTGGGAAGGAAGAATTACAAGATATGATAGAAACAGAAGGACAAGCAGAGTTGGTATGCCATTTTTGTAATGAAAAATATCAGTTTTCTAAACAAGAATTAGAAAACCTAGTAAAGAAAATTGACAAGAATTAAAAAAGAAAATATAATGATAGCATAATTAAACGTTTAAGAGATTAAGAAAATGTTTTAAATAAAAAACGAAAGGAAGTAATGAAATGGAGAAAGAAGTTTTAATTTTTGGACACAAAAATCCAGATACAGATTCAATCTGTTCTAGTCTTATACATGAAAGTTTAAATAACAAAGTGGGCTGGAAAGCAAAAGCGGTAAGATTAGGAAATATTAATAAGGAAACACAATATGTTTTAGATTATTTAGGAATAGAAGCACCAGAATTAATAGAAAAAGTAGAAGAAGGACAGGAAGTAATTTTGGTCGATCATAATGAATTTAGCCAAAGTGTAGAAGGAATTGAAAAAGCTAAAATACGCATGGTTACAGATCATCATAAGATTGCTAATTTTGAAACCTCTGAACCATTATATTTTACAGCGAAACCTTATGGATGTACAGCAACAATTTTATATGAAGAATTTAGAGAATTTAATTTTGAGATAGATAAAAAAGACGCTATTTTAATGGCAAGTGCTATCATATCGGATACTTTATTATTAAAATCACCAACAACAACTAGATTTGACCAAAAAGCTTTAGAGGAATTAGGAAAAATGGCAGAAATCGATGTCAATGAATATGGATTAGAAATGCTAAAAGCAGGAACAGACTTAGATGATTTTTCACCAGAAGAATTAATTAATATCGATGCCAAAGAATTTGAAAAGGAAGATACTAAATTTGAAATTGCACAAGTTAATACCGTTAGTATTGAAGATGTTTTGAAAAGAGAAGCAGAGTTAAAAGCAGTCATACAGAAAACCATAAAAGAAAAAGGATTAAGTTTATTTATTTTAGCCATTACAGATATTTTAAACAGTAATTCCATGATTATTGCTTTAGGAAATAGAACAGACGTAATCAAAACAGCTTTTGGAAAAGATTTAGAAAACGATAAGGCTTTTTTAGAAGGCGTTGTTTCAAGAAAAAAACAATTATTGCCTGATATTGATAAAAATGTTTAATAGAAGATGATTTTGGGGACGGAGGAAAAAATCATGATAGAAATAAAGCATGATTTTTTCCTCCGTCCCTAAAATCATGAAATTTTTTTGAAAGTATTGAATATTTTAGTAATTAAATCTATAATGAATAAGTAAAATGAAATAAAAGGGATAAAAATACAAGGGAAAGGACGAAGATAAAAATGTCAAAAGAAAAGGCGGAAAAAGAATTGCCTAAAAAAGAAACCTTTATGCAAGGTGTTATTACCTTGATTTTTTCACAAGTTCTAATAAAATTATTGGGTTTAGTATATACTTTGTATTTGACAAATAGAGAAGGATTTGGCGATAAAGGAAATGGTATTGTGGCAGCAGGGTATCAAATCTATGCGATGTTACTTACGATATCTTCTATAGGAGTTCCGAATGCTATTTCAAAGTTAGTTTCAGAAAGAATCGCAGTGGGAGACCATAAAGGAGGACATAGAATTTTTAAAATTGCTTTTGCGACATTTGCTATAATTGGATTAGTAGGAAGCTTACTATTATTTCTTGGTGCCAATATGATTGCCAATTTATGGTTACAGATACCAGAAGCGGAAATGACATTAGTTGCTTTATCACCAGCTATTTTCTTTGTGGCTATTTCATCTGTTATGAGAGGATATTTTAATGCAAGACAAAGTATCAAAGCCACAGCAAGATCACAAAGTTTAGAACAAGTATTTAAAACAACTCTTACGATTATATTAGTAGAAATCATTGCTATTATTTCAAATGCTTCAACAGAATGGATGGCAGGAGGAGCAACATTGGCTACTACTCTTGCTACTTTTGTAGGATTTGGTTATTTATATCTATATTATAGAACTAGAAGTAGAGAGATTGCAACAGAAATAAAGACAACGGTAAATTATAAATATGAGAGAGTGGTAACCATTATTAAGAGGATTTTAATGGTATCCATTCCAATTGCATTAACAGCTATTATGTCTTCTCTTAATAAAAATATTGATTCTTTTACTGTTGTAAGAAGCTTAAAACAATTTATGCCAGAGGATATGGCAATTTCTCAATATGGTATATTGGGAGGAAAGGTGGATATGCTAACCAGTCTTCCTTTGTCCATTAATGTTGCATTTGCTACTGCCTTAGTACCTGCTATAGCGGCAGCTAAAGCAAGAAAAGATAAAAAAACAATTACACAAAAAACATCTTTTTCATTACTAACGTCTATGTTAATAGGACTTCCATGTACAGTTGGAATGTGTGTATTTGCGGGACCAATTTTAAATTTGTTATTTCCTAATGCTAGTTCAGGAGCAATTGTTTTACAAATAAGTTCTTTGACAATTATTTTTACGATATTAGACCAAACTATTAATGGTGCTTTACAGGGTTATGGCAAATTATTAATACCTGCTATTTCATTAGGATGTCGGTGTATTAGTAAAACTTATTTTAAATTTGATTTTAGTACCGATTCCAGAAATAGGGGTAAATGGAGCCGCGTGGGCATCGGTAGCATGTCATTTGGTAGCTTTTGTCATTGCCATTACTTCTTTATCAAAAACAATAAAATTGGATTTAACAGTTTCAAAATTTGTTTTAAAACCTATACTGGCAGTAATCATTATGGGAATTTGTTCTTATTTTAGTTATTCTATGCTTTTAGGAATAATTACTCAGAAATTGGCAACAATAATAGCAATTATAATCGCTGTAATCATTTATGCTCTAGCAATTATTGCTTTGAAAGTTTTTTCAGAAGAGGAAATAAAAATGATGCCAGGCGGTAATAAAATCTGTAAAGTACTGGAAAAACTGAAAGTTTATTAAAAAAAAGTAAAAAAAAGAAGGATTTTCAGTATTTTTGGCGAAATAATTAAAATAGAAGTACATATTGCTTTTGTTCAAGCAATGTACTTACTAAACTATTTAAATCTTATAGGAGGTAATTTAAATGAACAAAGCTGAATTAATCGCAGCAATGGCTGCAAAAACAGGAGACACAAAAAAAGCAGCTGAAGCATCAGTAAACGCTTTTGTAGAAATTGTAACAGAAACACTAACAAAAGGAGATAAAGTTCAATTAGTTGGATTTGGATCTTTCGAAGTTAGAAAAAGAGCAGCTAGAAAAGGAAGAAATCCACAAACTAAGGAAGAAATCAAAATACCTGCATCAAAAGCTCCAGTATTCAAAGCTGGTAAAGCATTAAAAGATTTAGTAAACAAAAAATAAGATATTTATAGAGAGTATAAATATATGAATTCATAGAAAGAGACTAGAAATAGTCTCTTTTTTTTGAAAAAACAATCTGTGACAAGAGGGGCGTCCCTTTTTGTCACAGACGCTATTATATTATAAAAAGGTTATTATATTTTTTATGCAGCAACATTTCGGGGGGACCAACAAGTTTACAGTCTGTTAAGCATTTACAGACTGTGCGATGTTGGGAGTTGCCAATAAAAAACTATAATAACCTTTTATAAGTAAAAAATAATGTGACAAAAAGGGACGCCCCTCTTGTCACAAATTTATTTTCGACAAAACTTTACAGGATATTTTAAAAGTGATATAATCCTGATAAGGAAAGAGGAAAGCAAGATGGGAAAGAAATACCTAGAAAAAGATGTGCTAGAAGCTACACTAGAAAGATTGAAAATAATGTTTGGAAATTTTGAGAACATCTATTTCTGTGTAAGTGGAGGAAAAGATAGTTCTGTCATGGTACAGTTAGCCAATAAAGTAGCAACAGAAATGAATAAAAAATTTGATGTATTATTTATTGATTTAGAAGCGCAATATCATTATACAATTGAACATATTGAACAATTAAAGCAATTATCACAAATTAGAGATTTTTATCATATTACTTTACCGATGGCACTAAGAAATGCGGTATCAGTATTGCAACCGAAATGGATTTGTTGGGAGGAAGAAAGTAAACATTTATGGGTAAGAGAAATGCCAAAGGACAGTATAAATATCCGTAATTGCCCTTTTCCATGGTTTAAAAAAGGAGAGGAATTTGAAGAGTTTGTTATTCAATTTGCTAATTGGTATCAAAAAAAATATAATGGAAAAGTAGCTTGTGGCATAGGGATTAGAACAGATGAAAGTATCAATCGTTTTAGAACAATTGCTTATCAGAAGAATAAGGTTACTTTTGAAGGACATTTCTGGACCACTAAATTAAAGGTACATGAAAAACATATTGATGTGTATAATTGTTATCCGATTTATGATTGGAAAACAGAAGACATTTGGGGAGTGGTTAGTAAATTAAATTTGAAATTCAACTATATCTATGAATTAATGCATAAAAATGGATTGGGGATTCATGAACAAAGACTTTGCCAGCCGTATGGAGATGACCAAAAAAATGGATTAAATCAATTTAAGGCTTTGGAATATGACACATGGACCAAAGTGTTAAATCGAGTAAATCGGAGTGAATTTTGGAAACATCTATTGTAAAACAACAGCATTAGGAAATATCAAATCTTGTAAGCCTGAATTTATGTCATGGCAAGAATATACTGTATTTTTATTAGAGAGTATACAAATTTACAATGAAGATTTGATGTTACATTATTATAGAAAAATCAAAAAGTTTATGATTTGGCATAGAAATAAGTATGGAGTTGCATTCGAAAATATACCTGAGACAGCAGAAAGCAAATTAGAAAATCAAAAAAAGGTAATTTCGTGGCGAAGAATTGCTAGAGCAGTAGAAAAGAATGATTTTTATTTAAGAAAGTTATCTTTTGCACAAACCAAAAATGATGATAGAGAGTTAATGAAATTGATTCACAAATGGGATAATTTATTGAATGAGTCAACTAGAACAGACGATAAATCATTACAAAAGATTATAAAAGAAAAATGCAAGTGAAGGAGAAATAGTTATGATTATTAAAATGACAAACAAGGATGAGAAGTTTTATGAATACATGGGAAGACTTTTTGGTTCAAGATTAGTGGAAAAACAAACAAATGACAGAATTTATGACGATGATAGTAAAGAATGGTATCTTTATTTAGAAGAGGATAAAGTAGTGGCATTTGTATCAATTAGTAAAAATGTAATGAAAAATATTTATACAACGAAGGAAAAATATTTAGAAGAAATATTAAATCAAATAAAGGAAGAGAATCATATTACTTATAGCATTATAACAAAGTCTTACGCGGAAATTTATGAGAAATGTGGATTGAAAATTAGCAAGAACCAAGATTATAAAAATTTTGTATTGGTTTATACAGAAGAGAAGAAATAAATGTTTCAGTGATTAGAGATGGTAAGAAAGGATTGTATAACAAAATGAGTGAAATAGAATTTCCAGTATTAAATGTAAAAATGGTAGATATTGATAAAGTAGTTGCAAATGATTATAACCCAAATAAAGTAGCACCACCAGAAATGAGATTACTAAAACATTCGATTGAAGAAGATGGATATACGCAACCAATTGTAACTTATTATGATAAAAAAACAGATATTTATATTGTAGTAGATGGATTTCACCGATATCGTTGTGCAAAAGAGTATTTTCATCTAAAACAGATTCCAATTGTTACGATTGATAAGGATTTGGAAAATCGTATGGCAAGTACCATTAGGCATAACAGAGCAAGGGGAACACATCAAATTATTGATATGTCTCATATTGTTTTAACATTAACACAAAATGGATGGTCCGAAAAAGAGGTTTCTAAACATTTAGGAATGGAGTTAGATGAAGTGATTCGATTAAAGCAAATTACAGGACTAAAAGAAATGTTTGCCAACCATGAATTTAGTAAGTCATGGGAAGAATTTGAGGAAAATAGAAAAAAGAGAAAAGCACAAAAATAAAAGAAAAAGATTGCCCAGTTTTTGGCAATCTTTTAACTATTATACCTTCAATTTTTTGATAATTTTAATTTCTCGATAAAGATTATCAATGATTGCTTTTCTGCTTTCATAAGCTATTTTATATTCTTCATAAATGGATAAATAATTATCTAAAGTCTCGTTGTTTTTGAATAACATTTTCATCCCCTCATAGTAGTAATTTTTATCTTTTTCTTTTTTTGCCTTTTTCATTTTTTCTTTATATTTTTCAATTTGTTCAAATCTTTTTACTTCTTCTTGTAGTTCATCTACATATTCTTGTGTGCAGGTAATTTCGTATTCAATATCATCGATTACTACTTTGAATAACTTTTTTACAATTAGAGGATTGTTTTTTCCAGCTTGACAGTTTTCAATCAGAATTTTCAAAGTATCTGAAATTCCAATGTGAGATTTATATTGCCTTTTGCTGACAATGGCATCGTATTCATCGGCTACACGAATAATTTGACCTTCATAAGGAATTTCTTTTTTTGTTAGACCTCGTGGATAACCGCTACCATTTAAAGCTTCATGATGATAAATTGCACCTGCTGCATAAGGTCGTAATTTTAAATCCTTCATACATGCATTGTAACCCTGTGTGGTGTGCGTTTTCATAATTTCATACTCTTCATCTGTCAATTTTCCAGGTTTCTGAAGGACTTCAGGAGGAATAAAAAGTTTGCCAATATCGTGTAAATAAGCACAGATGATACAATATTCTGTAAAATTTTTGTTACAGTGTAGATATTCACAAAGTCTACATGTTAGATTAGCGACATTCTCACAGTGTCTTCTTGTAAATACATCTAAACTGTCTAACATGTTTAATTGATATCTCATACTTTCATTCAAATTATAAGATTTTAAGTTTGTTTTATCGTAAAAATCAAATTCGCTACTCATAATGATTCCCCTTTATATCTAGTTTTTTTTATCATAGCATGAAAAAAAAAAAACTGCAACTTAAATAATAAATTTAATTTTCGATTTTTTTTGGGGTAAGCTCCTCCAAGTGGCATTATAGTAAAATAATCAAAGAATTTCTAATTTTATTCCAGTCACATTCATGATTCATTCAAAATATAGGAAGTAACATTTGAACGTGAGAGAGGCTCATTTTACACTGGATAGAGTTTCTATAAAAGCTTAGCTTATCCAAAATCTGTAATGTATTTCCTATCAATGCCACTTGGAGGAGCTTACCCCCAAAAAAACCGAAATTTAAAAAATAATAAAATGATTGAAAAGTAGCCAGATTTGTGTTAATATAGAAAAAGTAAAAAGCAAACGGAGGAAATAATATGTATAGAACAAAAACATGTGGAGAGCTAAACCAAAACAATATAGGTGAAACAGTAGAGCTTAGCGGTTGGATACAAAAAATTAGAAATCTGGGAGGCATGATTTTTATAGATTTACGAGATGAATTTGGTATTACGCAAATTGTCATCCATGATGAAGATTTACAAGAACAAGCCAAACAATTAACAACAGAAAGCTGTATCCACATTTCACGGAAAAGTTGTGGAAAGAGCAAGTAAAAACATTAAAATTTCGACAGGAGAAATTGAAATAATAGCAAATGAAATAGAGGTATTAGGAAAATGTAAAAATGTGCTTCCTTTTGAGATTAATACAGAACAAGAGGTAAGGGAAGATTTAAGATTAGAGTATCGATTTTTAGATTTAAGGAATGAAACTTTGCATAACAATATATTACTTCGTTCTAAAATATTAAAAACTTTGAGAGACAAAATGGATGATTTGGGTTTTACAGAAATTCAAACGCCAATTCTTGCTAATTCTTCGCCAGAAGGAGCAAGAGATTATTTAGTGCCAAGTAGAATTAATCCAGGAGAATTTTATGCACTTCCTCAAGCACCGCAACAATTTAAGCAATTATTAATGGTAGCAGGATTTCATCGATATTATCAAATTGCACCTTGTTTTCGAGATGAGGACCCAAGAGCGGATAGAGCACCAGGAGAATTCTATCAGTTAGATTTTGAAATGAGCTTTGCAACACAAGAAGATGTTTTTCAAGTGATGGAAGAAATTGTGCCATATACTTTCAAAAAATTTACAAATTGGAAAGTAGATGAAGGACCATTTATTAGAATTCCATACAAAGAAGCGATGGAGAAATATGGTATTGATAAACCAGATTTAAGAAATCCATTAATCATTCAAGATGTAACAAAGATATTTGAATCTTCTGAATTTAATGCGTTTAAAGGAAAAACCATAAAAGCCATTGTTGTACCAAATGGGGCAGAACAAGGTAGAAAGTTCTTCGATAAAATGGGAGAATTTGCTATGACAGATGAGGTTGGAGCAAAAGGCCTAGCATGGACCAAATGGGAGCAATCGGGTGAAGTAACAGGAGGAATTGCTAAATTTATTACAGAAGATATTAAGAAAAAATTGGAAAGTGATTACCAGGTAGAAAAGAATTCAGCTGTTTTCTTTATTGCCGATGAATTAGAAAAGGTTCAAAAAATAGCAGGATTGGTTAGAATCGAATTAGGAAAAAGATTGGATTTAATAGAAAAAGGAGTTTATAAATTTTGTTTGATTGTAGATTTCCCAATGTATGAATTATCAGAAGAAGGAACCATAGATTTTAGTCATAATCCATTTTCTATGCCACAAGGGGGATTAGAAGCTCTAGAAAAGAAAAATCCATTAGATATACTAGCTTATCAATATGATTTAGTATGTAATGGCTATGAAATGGCATCAGGTGCTGTTAGAAATCACAATCCAGAAACGATGATAAAAGCTTTTGAAATAGCAGGATATACAGAAGAAGATGTCCAAAATAGATTTGGAGCCCTATACAATGCTTTTCAATATGGTACACCACCACATGCTGGAGCTGCACCAGGTGTGGATAGAATGGTTATGCTAATAGCTGACTCACAAAATATAAGGGAAATTATAGCATTTCCAAAGAATAAAAAAGCAAGAGATTTATTGATGCGTGCACCATCTGTTGTGTCAGAACAGCAATTAGAGGATGTACATATTAAATTGAGGACATAGGGACGTAGATAATGTCCCAAAAGGAGGAGAAAAATGGAATTTAGATTTAAACCAAGTGATAAAGTATGCTCACAAGAGATGATAATTGAATTAGAGGGAGATATTATTAAAAAAGTAACAATTGTTGGAGGATGTGCTGGCAATACAGTTGGTGTATCTCATTTGATTCAAGGGATGAAAATAGAAGAAGCAATTGAAAGATTAAAAGGAATTCCATGTGGTTATAGAGGAACCTCATGTCCAGACCAACTTGCCATTGCATTAGAAGAAGCCAAGAGTAAATTATTAGGTGGAAAATAAATGAAGAAAAAAGTTTTGTTAGGGATGAGTGGAGGAGTAGATAGCTCAGTAGCAGCAGTTTTATTACAAAAACAAGGATACGAAATAATTGGTTGTACGATGAAACTATGGGAACCAATGGAGGAAGAACAAGAAAATACCTGCTGTAAAAATCAAGCTGTATATGATGCAAAAAGAGTTTGTGAGCAATTAGGCATTCCTCATCATACGATAAATTGCAAAAATGAATTCAAAAGTAAGGTAGTAGATGAGTTTATTCAGGAATATAAAGAAGCAAGAACCCCAAATCCATGTGTAGAATGCAATAAATATTTGAAATTTGGGGTATTCTATGAAAAGGCAAAGGAGTTGGGTTGTGATTATATAGCAACTGGTCATTATGCTAGTATTGAATTTTCAAATTCTTATCAACAATATGTTTTAAAAAAGTCAAAAGAGGAGAAAAAAGACCAAACTTACTTTTTATATACAATTGCAAAAGAAAAGTTACAACATATTCTTTTTCCTTTACAAGATTGTAAGAGCAAGGAAGAGATTAGAAAAATAGCGGACGAAAATGATTTATTGGTAGCACAAAAGAAAGAGAGTCAAGAAATCTGTTTTGTTCCAGATAATGATTATCAAAGCTTTTTAAAAAAATATGGTAAGCAAGTATATCCAAAAGGAGATATTGTACAAAAAGATAGGAAAGTTCTAGGACAACATCAAGGCTTTATAAATTATACAATAGGACAAAGAAAAGGGATAGGAATATCATATCACGAACCATTATATGTATTGGAATTAGATAAAGAAAAAAATGAAGTAGTGGTAGGCACACAAAAGGAATTGTATAAAAAGGAACTGTATGCGAAGGAAATAAATTGGTTGGTTTTTGATGAATTAAAAGAACCCATCCAATGTAAAGCTAAAATTAGATATCGAGCTAAAGAAGCGAATTGTATAGTATACCCTGATAAGGATATACTTAAAGTAGTATTTGAGGAGGCCCAAAGAGCAATTACACCAGGTCAATCAATCGTTTTTTATGATGAAGAAGGAGTTGTTCTAGGGGGAGGAAAAATTTTTTAAAAAACCTTGTATAATCAATTGAATTATGATATAAATATTATAAATATAGCGATAAAAACGTTACAATTTAAAGCTTAATAAAAATTAATAAGAGATAACTAAATTTATTAATATTTTTTATAAAGTGACTCCCAACTGCGGACAAACTGTAACGAAAGTAACAGTTTGTAACCTTGTTGGTCCCCACGAATTGTCACTTTATAAAAAATATAATAAATTTAGTATAGAAAATTAACAGCTTTGAATAAGTAACATAAAAACAAAGTGATAGAGAGAAAGGTGGAATGATTGTGGAGGAAGAAATCGAGAAAGATGTTAAAACAATTTTAATTGTCGATGATGAACCACCAATTAGAGATATATTAGTATATAATTTAGAAAAAGAAGGATATAAAACAATTGAGGCATCTGATGGAGTAACTGCTGTGAATATGGCATTAGAACAAAGTCCAGATTTAATTTTGTTGGATATTATGCTTCCCAAGTTAGATGGATTGTCTGTATGTAAAAGGATTAAAAATTCTCTAAATGTGCCAATTCTTATGCTAACAGCAAAAGATGGTGAAATTGATAAGATTTTAGGATTAGAATTAGGGGCAGATGATTATATTACAAAACCTTTTAGTGTCAGAGAATTGGTGGCAAGAGTAAAAGCAAATTTAAGAAAAGTAGAAGCAGTTTCTAGCAATAAGATAGTAGAGCAACCAAGTGAAGAAAAGAAGAAGGAAAGCAAGATCGTAGTAGGAGAATTAGAATTAGACTTGGATAAATTTGAGGTTAAGGTTAGAGGAGAGGTAATCGATTTAACTTTAAGAGAATTTGAGGTTTTAAAATTTTTAGCCTCACAGCCAGAGCAAGTTGTTACGAGAGAAACTTTATTAGAAAAAGTATGGGGCTATGAATATTATGGAGATATTAGAACAGTTGATGTTACCGTTAGAAGAATTAGAGAAAAAATTGAACAAGATACTTCTATACCTAGAATATTAATTACAAAAAGAGGAGTAGGATATTATATAGCTTCAAAATAGAAAAAATTGTGGAAGAGGAGTTTCTCTTTCGCAATTTTTTCAAATTACAAAGTGTTTTTAAAATAAAATCATTATTGTGGCTGTGTACCTTGTTATTTGTCGAAAAATGCGATGAAAAGTAGGAAAAAATAGGAAAAATGCCTTGACAATTAATAGGATAGAAATTATACTTTTAATGAATTATATAATTTGTGAAATGATATAAGGAGGGAGGATAGTAAGTCGACTGAAAAAATTTATGAATAGAAAATTTATATCAAAAAGTAATAGAGTGTTAAGAAAAGTTTTAAATTTAAAAGAAAATTTAGATATCTTACAAGATTTTATAGAAACGTTTTTAAAGATAAAAATTCAGGAAATCAAATTAAATCCATATTTAGAAAGTAAATCAAATAATTTGCCATCTCCAGAGAATTTTGGCATTGCAGATGTAAGAATTAAACTACAAAACCAAGAGGAATTAAATGTTGGAATTCAGTTTATAGATGGAAAATTTGCACAAAATAAAATGTTATTATATTATGCACAAATTCATTCTAATCAATTGGAATATCAAGACAATAGGAAGATGGCAAAAACCGTTACGATTAATTTATTAGATTTTAATTATTTAAAGGCAGAAAATTATTTTAATAAAATTGTAATACCATCCAAAGTAGAGCATCAGATTGAGTTATATGTATTAGAATTACCAAAGTTTGTGCCAAATGGAGAAAAGTTATGGGATAAGCAGGAGGCGTGGATGAGGTATTTGTGTGGGCCGCAAAAAGCCTCTATACAAGAGGTTTTGAAACAATGTGATAAAATTAAAAAGTTGGATGTCTTGTTAGAAGAATATTGGGAAAATGAGACAATGGAATAGAGAATTTATAAATAAAAAATAGGCTTAAGAAGAACAAGCCTCCTTAAGCCTTATAAAGTTATAGTAAGATTATTTCAGATCCATTTCTAATAGAAGTTTCTTTTACTGTTAAATTTGGATCGAATGGATTTGCTGTTAATTTATCATATAAATTTGGCATTTTTTGTGGCTGATAGTAACCACTACTAAACTCATAAACAGCTTTTATTAATAGATTAATTACATTATAGATTCTTTTGTTTAAAGGAATCCATACATCATATTGTTCTTCAATCATAGGGACATATAATTTAACTAATATTTTATTCATCGTCGTCACCTGATTCTTTCATTCCTAAAAGTTTTATAAATGTTGGTTCACCTTGTTTTACGGCGTAACCAAAACTAATACCGCAATTATTAACAATGTCTTTACCATTTGAATCTACATTTAATAGATATTGATCATCTATACCATTTCCTACCCATATACCAGTATCTCCCATAAGATAATCTTTGTACCATTCATCGTATTCATGATTTTTTAATCGAGTTGCATTTTCTACAAGAAGGAAACTATATTTTTCTGTTTCTTCAGCTTTTTTGAGCATTTCTGCAAATTCATCTTCTTCTATTTCATTTAAAAACTTATCGATTCCTATGATGATACATAGCGAATATTTACTATTTTTTGAGTTTTTTTCTATTTTCGAGATTAAATGGTTATAAGTATCGGATAAATCAATTTTTTTAGCTTGTAGTGCTCTTTCCGCATCAATTATATTTATTTCTATCTCTTTTAATTGTTTTAGACCTTCTAATATATGAAGAGTAAATTCTATGCTATCTTCTACATTTTTTGAAGTAATGATATGGATAAGGTTTTTTGTAAAATCATAGGTAAAAGCTGTAAGGCTTTTTTTCGCAATGCCTATTGGTACAGTGGCTAAATCTGTAAAAGAGTTTTCTACATCTTCCCATGTGACTCTATTAGGTAGTACAGGTATAGGTTTAGCCATCGTTTTATTTTTTTCCTTTAATTTTTCATTTGTTTCTTTTATATGTAGATTCCAATTTTCTGGTTCGCATATTTTAGCTGTTTGGAATTCATAAATTTGTCCATCAATAATATCTAAAAGTCCTCTACCAAAGATAGGGGAAGGTCTTTTCTTTCCTACTTTTTCAAAAATATTATAATAGTCATCTTCGTTATTTAATTGTAAAGCTATGGTTTGCTTAAAATTCTGAGCCAAGCGATATCGTATATCATTATGAGTATTGGCCGTAATCAAGAATGTAATGCCACACTTGATACCTTCTCTTGTTAGCATTTGTAAAGTATCTTCATAATCATCTTCATAATTTTCAGAAAATGCTTCATAATTATTTATGATAATTACCAGCATTGGCATAGATTTTTTATTTTTTTGTAAATACAGATTATAATCTCCATTATATTCTGATAAAATAGATTTTCTATCTCTAATTTCTTTTTGAAGCATATCGAAAAGTCTACTAAGTTTTTCAACATCATTGATAAAAACAACATCACCAACATTTGGACTTTCTTTAAAAATCTTTAATGCTTCACTACCAAAGTCTAATAAATATAACTGAGCTTCTTCGGCAGTATGTGTTGTCATGATATCATATACAACGGTACTTAATAAGGTTTCTTTTCCACTATCAGCATTTCCAAAAACAACTGTATTTCCTCCTGTAGAGAGATTAAGGTTTACGATTCCTTGACGTTGATTGAATGGGTCATCGTATTCACCAATTACGGGAGAAATGATATGTTCTTCCTCTTTACTATGATATTTTTTTCTTAGGTCTTGAAGGTAAATGGTTTCTGGAATCGTATCTAACCATAATTGATTTGGTTTTATATTTTCTTGTTTTGCTAAATCATACATATATTTAACAATATTCGTTAATTAGTCTCCTTGACTACTAACTACTTTTTGAGAAGAATTATCTAATTTTTTTATAATAGTTCCAATATTAGCAATAAATTCAATAGAAGTGTCTAGTTTCTTTTTAATAGTATCAGATGGAAAATAGGGAGCACCTGACCATCCCGATTGTCCTAAAGCAAAATATTCATTATTTCCAACTTGTATATAAAATTGTCCTGCATTTCTTAAATTAGCAGCATCAGGTCTTTGGATGACATCCATACTATCTTCGCTAGCTTGTACTTTTAGACAAATTCCAAATTTACTATTACTACGAATTTGGTCATTTACAATTCCAGCTGGTTTTTGTGTTGCTAAGATAAGATGAACACCTAAACTACGTCCAATTCTTGATACACTCATTAATTCTTCCATGAAATCTTCTTGCTGTTGTTTTAATTCAGCAAACTCGTCACAAATAATTAATAGATGAGGAATTGGTTCATCAACAATGCCTTCATGATATAATTTCTGGTATTTATAGATATCAATTGTACTTTCATCTGTTTTATCTCTAGCTTCGTTAAAGATAATTTGTCTTCTTCTTAATTCACTTTGAATGGAAGATAGAGACCTTTGAAGCCCTACTGTGTCAATATTTGTGATAGTTCCTACTAAATGTGGTAATCGCGTGTCTTTTTTCATGAATGCTCCAGCTAATCCACCACCTTTATAATCAATTAGTAAAAATGTTACATCATCAGGGTGATAATTAATGGCTAATGATAGTATGTAAGTAATGATAAATTCACTTTTTCCAGAGCCTGTGCTACCAGCAATTAATCCATGTGGTCCATGGAATTTTTCGTGAACGTCAAGAATAATAGGCATGCCAGTACTATCAATACCAATAGGAGCTTTTAAAGATAAGGTAGAGTCATTTTTATTCCATTTTTCTAATATATTTAATTGTTCAATACGACCAGCATCATACATTTCTAAGAAAGTATAATTGTTAGGCAGAAGAATTTCATTAGAGGAATTATATTTAATTGGAATATTGGCTAAATTTCTGGCAACTTCTTCAAATTGAAAGTTTTCAGAAGATTCAAAAGAAAATTGTATATGGCTTTTTTTATCAGAAGATAAGGATATTTTATTATCAAAAAGCATACCCAAAGCTCCATTAAGGTTAATAAATGTTTTACATTCGTTTGGCAGTTGAGTTAGATTATGATTCATACATAAAAGGCTAAATCCTAAATTACTTTTCATTTTTAAGATGTCAGTTATAATTTTTAAATTTTCTATCATTTTATAATCATCTGTAATAATCAAATAATAAGGAGAAAACATCTTATAATCTATCCCATCAGTTTCATACTGCATTCTATTTTGTAATTCTTCTTCTAAATATTTAGAGATTTCTCTCATATCATTATATTCATCAGCAAAAAAACGAATCTGCTTAGTATTATTCCAAAGATGTGGTAACATTTTTAGATATTCCCATTTTTTTTGTTTATCTTCTTTTACAAGAAATACTAATTTTAAATCTTCATAACTTTGAAAAGCAATTAATTGCATAATAAGATTTTGAATGTATTGATACATTTCCTTATTATCAGCTTCTACTAGTGCAGAAATGTTCTTTTCAACCAAGGAAAGAGTAATAGGTACATCATCTAATTTTTTTGCTTCTTTTGCAATTCCTCCTAGAATTTCAACTAAATTATCATCATCCATTGTAAATTGCTCTTCTGGATATTGAATATCGATATTTAGCGGGACATTTCCACGACCTAGTCGAAGGGTAAGAAAATCATGGTCTTCAATTTTTCTTTCCCATAAACGATGGCTTTTACTTAAAATAATATTTTGACATTCTTTGGCAGATAGGTAGTTATTATATAGTGTTGATTTTTGTTTTTCTATAATTTCATTAATCACCATAATTCTGGAATTAAGGTATTTTATATATTTTTTGTGGCGATTTTCTTCATATCTTATTTTTTGTCTTTTTTCATATTTATGGGTTAATATTGGAAAAAGTATCATACTAATCATCATAACAAATGCCATAATGAAAGAAGGAGCAGTATCTTTAAAAGTTGCTGTTCCATTTAATAATCCACTCATGGATGAAAACATCGAAATCATCATGACAGCTCCCATAGATATGGTAGAACCAAGAACTAAGAAAGCAGGCATTTCTTCTTTGTTTTGTATTTGTGGCGGTGGGTCTATTTTAACTTTTTCACATTCTATAATATTAGCAATTCTAGGAGCTCTAGAAAAGTATTCATCTCTTGTATATAATTCTATTTCACCATCTTCTTCATCTTGTGTATTTATCCTATCATATTTTGTTTCGTTCAGAACAAGATTATTTTTATTATAAATTACCTGTAAGGGATTCATAAAGATACTATTTCCTATTAGAATCAATTTTAGTCCCATAATAAAAATAACATCTCCATTATGTAAGACTGTTCTTTTTGTAGATACAGGAATATTATTAACAAAAGTTCCAAATTTCAAATCAAAGTTTTCTATCACCCATTTACCATTAGTGAAAGAAATTCGAGTATGAGTTCTATTTACAAGTGGATTGTTATATGAGATGTGGTTATGCAATCCATTTCCAATTAAGATTTCTTTTGTGTTCTTGATATCTAGATGTAAAAAGTCTTTCTCATAAGAAGGAGAGCAGTATAAAATAAATAAATCTTGATAATTTTCTAAATATAAGAAATGGATACTATATTCTTTTAGAATTATTTTATTCATTATTTTTTCATTATCTGGTTTTATTTTAATATCACTTTCGGAAATAGTAATACATTTTGAGTTGATTATTTTCATATAATTATTACTTGTAATCTGCCAATTTCCATCTTTTCCTTCTATATTGATTAATTTTTTTTCTATTTCTCCACTTTTATCACTAATCCAATAATTTCCGATTGTTGTTTGTGGTAAATTAATTTTATAAATAGAGTTTTTCCCTACTAATGTTGCTAACAAATGTAACATCTCCTTTTTCTAGTACTAAAAATTTTTTTCAAAGCTACCAACGGATTCATTACCAGAAATGTTTTTTTCAAAACTACTGATAGATTCATTACCAGAGACATTTTTTTGAATGTTACCAACAAATTTACCAGAAATCTGATTACCAGAATTATTTTTTTGAATGTTACCAACAAGTTTATGAGAACCATTAGAATTTGTTAGTTTAGTTTTGTTGGTTTTAGTATTTTTTGCTAAATTACTAGAGGCTTTTTGAATCTTACCAGAAATCTGATTACCAGAATTACTTTTTTGAACGTTACCAACAAGTTTATGAGAACCATTAGAATTTGTTAGTTTAGTTTTGTCAGTTTTAGTATTTTTTGCTGGATTACTAGAGGATTTTTGAATCTTGCCAGAAATCTGATTACCAGAATTATTTTTTTGAATGTTACCAACAAGTTTATGAGAACCATTAGAATTTTTTACTTTAGTTTTGTTGGTTTTAGTATTTTTTGCTGGATTACTAGAGACTTTTTGAATCTTACCAGAAATCTGATTACCAGAATTATTTTTTTGAACGTTACCAGCAAGTTTATGAGAAGCATTAGAATTTGTTAGTTTAGTTTTGTTAGTTTTGCTATTTTTTGCTGGATTACTAGAAACCTTAGTTTTTGTCGATTTAGAATTTGCTACTTTGGTTTTGTTAGCCTTGCTATTTTTTGCTTCATTACTAGATACTTTAGTTTTTGTTGATTTAGAATTTGCCACTTTGGTTTTGTTAGCTTTGCTATTTTTTGCTCCGTTACTAGCTACTTTGGTATTAGTTGATTTAGAATTTGCTACTTTGGTTTTGCTAGCCTTACTATTTTTTGATTTACTACTAGATACTGTAATTTTTTTAGTTTTACTACTTTTTGTTTTTTTATTAGATAGTTTAGAGTTTGCTTTACTTGATAATTTATAAGAGGATGCTTTTTTTAAGCCAAGGGCAGCAACTGCCTTAGAAGCATTTGTATCCACTTTTTGAAAATCATGAATTACTTCATTTACAACAGAAAGCAAACTTTTCATAACTTTAATAGAATCATTTATCTGTCCAATTAATTTATTACAGTAGTCCTTGTTAAAACCTTTAGACATAGCCGTTTTCACTTTAGTCCTACAATTACCAAGGACTTTTATTGAGTGTTCAACATTTGCAATGGATATTTTTTTCATTTTATTGACATCAACATATACTTCCTTTTTTCCACTTTTTTTTGACATTAACATATACTCCTTTTTCTAACTTTATTTTTCCCATTATTTTATTTAATCACTGATAGCGAATAGGGTATGCATCTTTTTCTTTATTCCACGTTCCCCAAGACAGTTTATTGAATTTCACAGTTATGTTGCCATCATGCTTAGACGGCAAACCTACAGAATTCAACGCGGCCTTGCAAGGGTAAAGAATAATATCACCGTAAGGAGAAAAATCATTCGAAAAAGTTTCGTAACAAGAGCTACCTAATCTTTGAATCTGATTTTGAAAATGCCTTCGTATGGAGTTGGGTTCGAAATCATGCTTATCTTGATGAAGGCTCACAATGGACTTATTACCAAGTGAACGCAACCCTTCAACGAGAATGGAATGTGTATGTAATCCCAATCGTTTCTCGAACCCGCATTAACATTGTTATTAGCTCATTCCATTTGTTTCTTGCAGGCTCATAATAATCTAAGAAAGGGAGAAAGGACGGTCTAGATGCAACCATCACATTCTGTAAAAAAGCAATTTTCTTTTCAGCTCTCTTAATTTCTTTTTCCAGTTTATCTACATTGTACCATGCTTCTTTGCGACCAAATTGTTTCCAGTCACTTTTGATATATTGAGAAATTTCGTCGTGACCTTTGTTTCTTGTGTACCAAACAGAATTATATAAGTATAATAGTTTATCAAGCTCATCAAAAAATTCAGGAAATATTTTTTTAAACTGTTTCTTCCAATTATTAAATTCATTTACATCCATAAAAAGTATCCTCCAAAATCCATATCATAATAAAGTTTAAGTTTTTAAACGTTACATATGCTCTATTGTAAGTGCTATCCTAAAATTTACAAATACTTTCCTTGCCAACTGTATGTTACAGTTAGCAAAGAAAATATTCATAAAATGAAATATTTTCTAATTTACAGTATTGTTAGTTTCAGCTCTTTGAATATCTTCTTTTGTTAGATTCATAAGTTGTGTAAAAGATGAATTAATATCTTCAAAAGCTGTTACTATTTGTTTTTTTAAGCTAGTAAATTTTGTTTTAAAAGCTTCAGATGCCTCACTTTGCCATTTTATTTTTCTATATTCAGCTTCTATGATATCCATTTTAGTTTTCGCATTTTTGAAATTTTTAGAAACACTTAATTGTACGGAACTAACTTGCTCTGTTAAAAATTTCATTCCAACATCATTAGAAAGGTTTAAGTTAACAATCTTCTTTGGAGTTTCTTTTGCTGCTGATGTTACATTTGAACCTCTATCAGCTTGAGCATAATTATTAGCTACTGTTTCCAAAGTGAATGGTATTTCAGTAACAACTAATGTTAACATCTCGTTTATGTTAGATGTTAGTTTATTAAATTCTTTCACTAAGTCATTATATCTTTTTCCATACCAAGAAATATGCATGTCAGCAACGCTTTTATAAGCTGTTGTTATTTCATTATTAAGCTCTTTTCCATATTGTCTCATTTGTTTTGCTTGATTAGGAATAGCTTCATAATCTACATTTTGTATTTTAGCCATATTTTTCACCTCCTTTTTAAACATTAATTACTTTATGTACTATCATTACAAATATAAAGTATCAATAAAACTATAACTTTTAAGTTTCGGTTTTTTTCTAAAAAATGAAAAAAGTTATCCACAAAATAGAAAA
>CAOKPI010000018.1 GCA_948470605.1 uncultured Clostridium sp.
AAGGAGAAATAATCCAATCATCTATATAATATTTTTATAATTGGATTATACGTGGAATATGAAATCAAATTGGATTAAATATGTTTTTATCATTTTTATTGTTGGTATATTATTATTTGCGATTTTCAAAATGAGAAAAGACGAAGAAGAAAAACAACAAGAGTTAGAACACACAACTAGTCAAGAGGAAAAAGACACACACTTAACTTTGGGAATTGCTGGGTTAGATACTATCAATCCAATTCTTAGCCAGCATAAAAATGTACAAGACATTTCGAAATTGATTTATGAGCCATTAGTTACTTTAACCGCAGACTACAAAGCAGAAGCCTGTTTAGCAAAAGAATGGGCAAAACAAAGTGATAATTCTTATCTAATAAAATTAAGAGAAAATGTAAAATGGTCAGATGGACAAAGATTTACAGCAGAAGATGTTAGATTTACCATTGACCGATTAAAAGAGGTCTCTTCTATTTATTCCTACAATGTACAATATGTAATAAGTGTAGATATTGTAGATGATTATACAGTAAAAATTAATTTAGATAGAGAAATTCCTTTTTTTGAATATCAATTAACGTTTCCTATTTTATCAAAGGATTATTATCAGGCAGAAGACTTTGTTAATACACAAAAGAATGCTTCTCCAGTTGGAACTGGTAAATATAAAATTGCAGAAGTACAACCATCTTATATTGTTTTAGAGAAAAATACAAGCTGGTGGAATAAAGATAGCAATTTAACAATACAAAAGATTACAGTGAATTTATATTCTTCTATTGGAGAGTTATATAACAGTTTCAAGATAGGAAACATTGACTTAATTTCAACAACAAATGATAATTTGCAAGAATATATAGGAACAATAGGGTATAGTTCAAAAGAATTAAAAGGAAGAGAACACACTTTTTTAACCTTTAATACACAAAATCAATTTTTATCCAAACAAGAAATAAGACGAGCAATTGCTTATTCGATTGATAAAGAAAATATAGTTTCTAGCATTTTTAATAATAAATGTTATACAAGTAGTTTTCCACTAGATTACGGGAATTGGCTATCACAAGGACAAGAAGGTAGTAGTGGTTATAATTTAGAGCAAGCAAAACAGGTACTAGCTGATAATGGCTGGGTTTATCGTTCAGGAGTTTGGCAAAAAATAGAAAATCGTAAAGCACAAGTATTAACACTAAGTCTATTAGTAAGAGCTAGCGATGCTTCTAAATTGGCTGTTGCCGAAAATCTAAAGCAACAATTGGAAAATCAAGGAATTAGAATTAATGTTGTGCAGGCATCAGATGAACAATATAACAACAGTATGAATACGAAAAAATATGATATAGCCTTGTGCAGTATGACACTTTCCCCAAGCCCAAATCTTGCTACTTATTTTGGAGATGGCAATATGGCTAATTATTCAAATCAAGAAGTTGTTACGATTATGAATGAAGTTAAAAATACAACAGATGAGAGCATTTTAAAAGAAAAATATGCTAGGTTGTCTGAAATTTATAGGACAGATATTCCTTATGTAAGTCTTTATCATAATAAACATATAGTGGCTTATAATTCTGCTTTAGTGGGAGAGATTACACCAAATTGGTTTTATCAGTTTTATGGTATAGAAGGATGGTATAAGTGAAATTAATACATATATATTAAAATTCCGTTCTTTACTGGTCGGACTAATCATATGAATAAGTTTAAGAAAATTCATATATAGAAAAGTTAATCTAGCTTATCTGCATAGATTAGAGTCCTCCCAAACTGCGCATCACTACATTTTAATATATATGTATTAGAATAAAAAATAACAAAAAAAAGAGAAAAAAGTCTTGACAAAACAAATTTTTGATATATAATAAGAACATCAAACAAAAGTTCAAATATTTAAGGAGGAAAAAATATGGAAGAAAATACAGAAAAAAAGAAAGCATTGGAGATGGCTATGAGCCAAATTGAAAAACAATTCGGTAAAGGGTCAGTTATGAAATTAGGAGAATTTAAAGCAATGGAAATAGAATCCATACCAACAGGAGCATTAAGTCTAGATATTGCATTGGGAATTGGAGGCGTTCCAAGAGGTAGGATTATAGAGGTTTATGGGCCAGAATCTTCTGGTAAAACAACCTTAGCATTACATGTGGTAGCAGAAGCACAAAAAATGGGAGGAGAAGCAGCTTTTATTGATGCAGAACATGCTTTGGACCCAGTTTATGCTAAGAAATTGGGAGTAGATATTGATAATTTAATCGTATCTCAACCAGATACAGGAGAACAAGCACTAGAAATCACAGAAAGTTTAGTAAGAAGTGGCGCATTAGATGTCATAGTAGTTGACTCAGTTGCTGCTTTAGTACCAAAAGCAGAAATTGATGGCGACATGGGAGATTCTCATATGGGATTACAAGCAAGATTAATGTCACAAGCATTGAGAAAATTAGCAGGAGCCTTGAATAAAACAAAAACAGTTTTAATTTTCATTAATCAATTAAGAGAAAAAATTGGAGTTATGTTTGGGAATCCAGAAACCACGACAGGTGGTAGAGCCTTAAAATTTTATGCTTCTGTCAGAATGGATATTAGAAAAATTGAAAACATCAAACAAGATGGAGAATTTAAGGGAAGTCGTGTACGTGTTAAAGTAGTTAAAAACAAAGTAGCACCACCTTTTAGAGAAGCAGAATTTGATGTGGTTTATGGAGAGGGAATTTCCAAAGCTGGAAACATTTTGGATATGGCTGTTAATTTAGACATTATAGAAAAAGCTGGTTCATGGTTTAGCTATAATGGAGATAGAATTGGTCAAGGTAGAGAAAATGTTAAAAAATACTTAAAGGAAAATCCAGAAATCTTAGAAGAGGTTGAGGAAAAAGTGAGAGAAAACTTTGCCAAAGCTTTTGAACAAAGTTTAGGAGAAGAATTACCAAGTGCTGAAGAAGAATAAAAAGAATAAAACGAGTATAGTAGAATATATTCAAAAAAAAGCAAGAAGCATTTTCTTGCTATTTTTTATCATTTATAGTAAAATAAGGGAGAAAAGAAAGGAAAAAATATATGTACACAGTAGAAGAATTTGATAAACAAAAAACAAAAGTATTAAAATATATTCTATACAAAAAAAGAACAGAACAGGAAGTACGAAAAAAGTTTTCAGGGACGATAGATGAAGACATGTTAGAGGACATGATACATTATTTAAAAGAAGCCCAATATATCAATGACCACGAATTCACAGAAAAAACAATCCATAACTTTATGGCATTAAAAAATCTATCCATAAAAGAAATCCAATATAAATTAATAGCAAAAGGCTTAAACAAAAATGAGATAGAAGATTACCTATATGAAAACAAAGAAGAATTAGAACAATATGAAATAAAATCAGCAGAAAATATTTTATACAAAAAATCAATATCAATGGAGCAGGAAGAAATAAAACAATATTTATTAAAAAAAGGTTATAGACTAGAAAATATTAACAAAGCAATAGAAGGTTAGCGGTGGGTACTTTGGGACAGGCACAAACTACCCAAAGATGAGCATAATGTGCCTGTCCCAAAGTACCCATCTGAAAAAGGAGAAAGAATTATGGCAATTTTAGCTTTAGAAACGAAGAAATATGCAATTAAAATAGATAATTTTGAAGGACCACTAGATTTGTTGTGCCACTTAATTGATAAGAACAAGATGAGCATTTATGATATTCAGTTAAGTCAAATTACAGACCAATATATTGATTATTTAAAAGAACAAGAAAAGTTGAATTTAGAGATTGCGAGTGAATTTTTAGTGATGGCATCTACTTTGTTATATTTAAAATCTAAGAATTTATTACCAAAGCAGGAAGAGGAAGAAGAGGAATTGACGGAAGAAGAGTTGATTCGTAGGATTATTGAGTATAAGAAGTTTAAAGAGATGAGCAAGGTATTTAAGAATCATTATCTTGATTTTTCTAGAAGATATTTTAAAGAGCAAGATAAAATGGAATTGCCAAAACAGAAACTTGAGAAGGATTTTGAGAGTAATCTAATACCAGAGATTTATAAAAAATTGATAGAAAGAAATCGTGTGAAATTAAATCAAAATGCTAAAAATATAGAGAAAATTGCGATTACTGACAATTATACAGTGGCAAGTAAAGTAAGACAGATGTTTAAGGTTCTAGTGAAACAAAAAAGATTTGTTTTTAATCAATTGTTTTCTACCAAAAAACATGATAGACAAGAGGTGGTTACCGCCTTTTCTGGTTTGTTGGAATTATCTAGAAGGAGTAAGGTGGAGACAAGTCAAAAAGAGATATTTGGTGATATTACTGTAGAAAAGA
The DNA here is from genome assembly GCA_948470605.1 of uncultured Clostridium sp. GTDB lineage: Bacteria > Bacillota > Clostridia > TANB77 > CAG-508 > CAG-269. The sequence goes on from CAOKPI010000018.1 coordinate 4,328, forward strand.
CCAAGAAAATAAGTTAATCGATGTTTAAAAAAGAAAAAGATGGAAAAACTAATAGAGAGCTTCAAAAAGGAGGCGGTTCTATTGTTTTTTCTTTTTGTATGTATTGCTATTATTTTATTACTTATTAGTTTGATTTTAGCAAAAATAAAGATAGAGATTGTTAATTTTAGATTTTGTTCTATAACAAAGAGACATTTGAATCAAGATTATGGAATTAAGATAAAATTATGTATTTTTGGTTTTATTCCTATTTTTAAAATCAATATTACGAAGGCAAAATTAGAAAAAATGAAATTAAAAGAAAAAATAAAAGATATTGATTTGAATGAATTAAAAGATAATCCAAAATTAGATAAAGAAATGTTAATAGCGATTAAAAATATAAATATTGCGATTAAAGAAATTGAATTGTATGTTGTTATTGGGACGGAAAATGCAAGTTTGACAGCTATTCTTGTTCCTGCTTTAAGTACAGTGATTGCAATTCTATTACGTAAAAAAATAAGAGATTTTGAACATCAAATATTTGTCATTCAACCAGTGTATCAAAATCAAAATTTGGTAAATATATCTGTTTCAGGTATATTTGAAATAAAAATGAGCCATATTATAAATATCATTTATAGGTTAAATAAAAAAGAGAAAAAAGGAGTGAAGGAATATGAGCGAGCATCCCATAGAAGGTCTTATGGTTACAGCTATGAATAGTATCCAAGATATGATAGATGTGGATACCATTATCGGTGAACCAATTGAAACTTCCAATAATATTGTTATTATTCCTATATCAAAAGTATCATTTGGATTTGCAGCAGGTGGTAGCGAATTTAAAGGGGAAACGATAGATGAATATACCAAAAGAGATAGAGAGGAAGAAATTCAATATCGATTGCCATTTGGCGGTGGTAGCGGAGCTGGTGTGACAATTAATCCAATTGCTTTTCTTGTTATTCAAGGAGATAATGTAAAACTAATGCCAGTCAATCATACTTCTTCTTTAGATAAATTGTTAGATTATATCCCAGATTTATTGGAAAAAACGAACCATATGATGAACCATTGCATGAAGAGCAAAAAGGAAGAAACAGAAAAGATTTTAAAAGAAATGCAAAATAAGCATAATAAGAGTATGAAGAAGGAAGAAGAGGATAAAAAAGCAATTGAAAGAAAGATTGAAAAAGAAGTAAAGAGGACGAGAAAGAAGAAAGAACCAGAATTAGATGAAACTTTTGAGTTTGAATACGACGAAACTTTGGAAGATGAGTAATAAAAATAGTGTATCAATAACTTTATTATTTTATTGGTATACTATTTTTTGGTATGTTTGAGATGTGTTTTGGGACAGGTTAAAAATGATAAAAACTACACAAATAAAAAGAGTTGTGGTATAATAGCAAAAAAGTGATAAAAAAGGAGAGACTATGATTCGTTTAGTAGCAAGTGATATAGATGGAACCATTATAGGAGAAAATAATCAAATAACATCTCAAAACTTAAAAGCCATTCATGATATGACAGAGTCCCAGATAGATTTTACCATTTGTACAGGAAAGCCCTATTGTATGGTGAAAAATTTTTGCAAAGATTTGCATGCTAGTTATGGTATTTTTGGAAATGGAAATCAAATTATCGATTTAAAGACAGGGAAAGAGATTTTTCGAAAAACCTTGCCACAAGAAGATATGAATACTTGTATTTCTTTGGCGAAAAAACAAAATTTACATATCCATCTGTATACAGAAAATGAAGTAATTACGTCAGAATTACGATACATGGATTTAAGAAATTTTATTTTAAAAGATTCTTTGTTTCATAGTGATTTGAAATTTAAGATTGTTACAGATATACAAGAATATATCCATCAAAACCAACCAACTGTTTTTAAATTGATTATTTCTAGTCCTTCTAGTTTATCCAATTTACAAGAGGAACTTGGGAAAAAATTGAATTTAACGATTTATAGGATTAATAAGTCACATGAATATAAGGATAAAATTATTAATAAAGAGTATGAATATTTAGATATTACACCCAATAAGACGAATAAAAGTGAGGCATTAGAGATACTTTCTCAATATTTGAAACTTTCTTCATCGGAGGTAATGGCGATTGGCGATAATTTGAATGATATTGAGATGATTCAAAATTCGGGTATAGGGGTAGCAGTAGCAAATGCTTATGATGCGGTGAAACAAGTGGCTAATTATACGACTGCCAATAGTGTGGATGATAGTGGCTTTGCGGAAGCCGTTTATAAGTATATTTCTTTTTAAAAAATGCCAAATCTCATTTTAAAATCAAAAGATGTTAAATAACATCTTAAAAGAAAGTAACTTTACATTTTATGTAAAATTTGTTAAAATATAAATAATGCTGAAAGCATAAATAATTTATTGACTGAATGCGGTCAAGAAAGGAGAAAAATTATGGAACTTAAAGAATTTGAAAAACGGAAAGGAAGAGGTGAAATAAGATTTTTAGACACAGTAAGTGGCGAGGTAGTCTTGATTCTGGGAGGTGTACCTAGCAACATATGGATGATTGCTGGCGCAGAAAAGGACGGCAGGAGGCTCGACGTGAATATTGAAAATCTTAAGGCAGTGGAGCAATAGAAAATTCATTAGAAGCAGAGTATTTAAACAGGGTAATCAGTTCCTTAGGTTTATAATTTTGAAAGCTGACATGGTGTATATGTCAGCCTTTATTAAATTCTTAACATTACATTTAGAATTATTATGTATATAGATTTGTGTATTTTTAGCTCCTCAACAGATCAATCCAAGAATAGACGACCTTTTTAGACATAGTAAACAAATTCATTTTTTCCACATCATTTTTAGCTACAATATCGACAGTAGATAAAGTTTGCCCATCTAAAGAAAAGGAAACCTGACCTAATTTTTGTCCAGCAGTAACAGGGGCAGAAACCGTATCATCTAAAATTAAATTTTGTTCTATATTTTTATCTTTTCCTTTTTCAATCAAAGTACCGCTATTGCCAGATAGGATAGCATCAACATGAGAACGAACTCCTTTATTCACATTTATCGTTTTTACTACTTCATCTTTTTTTCCAAATTGTTTAAAGGAAAAGGTGTTGAAACCATAATCCAATAATTTTTGTGCTTCTGCAAAACGCACTTTAGTAGAAGGAGCTTTCATAATAACAGCAATTAAAGATAGGTCATCGCGTGTGGCACTTGCTGATAAATTGTATAAAGCTAAACCAGTAGAACCAGTTTTTAAGCCAGTAGCCCCTTTGTAAGTACGAATCAATTTGTTGGTATTGGTAAGTTCTGATTTTCCATCACGTAAAGAATCTGTCCAGATAGTTGTATATTCAGTTATTTGAGGATGATTATTTAATAATTCCTTTGACATCAAAGCAATGTCAAAACTAGAGGTTACATGACCATCTTCATCTAATCCATGACAATTTTTAAAAGTCGTATCTTTCATGCCTAAACTTTTTGCCTTATCGTTCATCATTTGAACAAATCCTTCTTCAGAGCCTCCTAGGTATTCTGCCATAGCAACTACGCAATCATTAGCAGAAGCCACGCAAATAGCTTTAAGCATTTGGTCAACGGTTAGGGTTTCTCTGGGGTCTAACCAAATTTGAGAACCGCCCATAGAGGCAGCATTTTCACTACAAGGAACCGAATCGGTTAAAGCAATTTTTCCTTCATCAATGGCTTCCATAATTAGCAGAATACTCATCACTTTGGTGACAGAAGCAGGTCGTAATGATTCATGACAATTATGTTCATATAATACTTGACCAGTGGATTGCTCGATTAAAATAGCAGATGCTGATTCGAGATTTAAAGTGTTAGAGTTAGTTTCTTCTTTTTCATTTTCTGCATTGGTAACAATTGTGTTGTTTGTTTGATTCGTATTGGTAGTTGTAGAGTCACTAGACCACACATAGGTGGTTTCTTCTGCAAAGCATGGTAAGGTAAAAGAAAATAGTATTGCGATGATAAGCAATACAGATATCGATAATTTTATTTTGTGCATAAAAATCCCTCCAATTGATAATAAACTATATGTTAAAATTAAAAAAAAATGACAAATTCTTGATTTTATGCTATAATTAAAAAGATTAATAATACAAGGAGGTCGGTACATGATTAGAAAAAATGTAAGTCAGGTACTAGAGTTTTTACGGAAGCAACCACAGCAAGTAGGAACTGCCAAGCTACTTGGCGTCAAGGTTTTATTATTAGGCAACGATTTAGATGTTGCAAAGAAAATATGTGCAAATATTACTCGAAGCAATACGTGGTTTAAGGCACATATGAAATCTAATAGTGAACCAGTTCTTTCTGTGTGGTATGGAGATTTAGAACCATGTCTTGGCAGTATATGCTATTGTACGGAGGATTTTGCTGAAGAAGTGGTTCAGCTATTTCGGGAACAGACCAAGAAGGAAGGTAACATTCAACTTTTAAGTATTAAAGTGATATTACCTGAAAAAGCTGATACGAATAAGATTTCAAAGTATATTGTTAAAAATTATCCGGAATACAAGGTACAATCCAAAAGGCAAGGAGGCTATCCTGTTGTAGCAATTGGAGACAAAAAGAGAGAATAGTAAACGAACCTCGGGACTCAGACCATTTATAGGGTCTGAGTTTCCTCATTTATGAAAATTTTAATTATATTGAAAAATGACACATTCAAGTAAAGAGAGGTTCAAAAAGAAACGTTCATATCCCTTGAAAAAGAAAAACATTTATGATAAACTTACCAAAGTTAAAAAAGCAAAAGATGGAGAAATAAAATGAAATTAGATATCAAAAATAATACAACCAGAACTATCCCAAAGAACAGGGGATACGGATTAGACCAATATTATGAAGAAGAAAGAATGGTAAAACAAGTTAGAGAAGCCAAACGAAAAAAGAAAAGAAAAAAGAAAAAAATACTATTATGTCTTAAAATTTTACTAACATTAGTTATTTTAGGAATTGTATTCCTATTCTTATTTTTTAAAACAAATTTATTTCAGAAATACAAAGAACTATGGGTACAAACAGCCATGACAACTATGAATCATCAATATTTGGCAACTTGGTTCCTATCAAATGAAGAAATTGAAGAAATTATGAAAAAGTTAGAAGTGGAAAACAATGAAAATTCTAATTCAGACAATATTATGATAGTAGAACTAGAGGAAGAAAAAGAAATTACAGTAGAAAAAATAACAGGAAAAGGCTATGTTGGGTTTGTTATGATAGTGCCAGATGCTTCTAAAGTGAAATTAGTAGATGGAAGATTATCACGGAAGAGGTTCCCAATTAAGCGAAATTGTTAAAAAACACAAAGCGATTGGAGGGATTAATGCAGGCGGATTTGCAGACCCAGATGGAAAAGGTTCTGGAAATATACTAAGGGATGCTGTTATTATGGATAAAAAGATGGTATATGGAAATAAGTCAACAAGATACAGTTTGATTGGATTAAATGAAGAAGGAAAATTGATATTGGGAAAATATACTTATCAAGAAGCTTTAAAGGCAGGAATTGAGTCAGCTGTTGAATTTGGACCTTTCATTATTGTCAATGGTAACAATCAAATAAAGAATTCAAATGCAGGAGGAATACACCCTAGAATGGCGATTGGACAAAGGAAAGATGGTACAATGATATTTGTAGCAATTGATGGCAGACAACCAGGATATAGTATAGGGACAAATCTATTAGAATTACAAAATATATTTGAGAGATACGATGCCTATAATGCTGCTAATTTGGATGGTGGTTCTTCTGCTACAATGTATTATGATGGAAAAGTGGTAAATAAAACGTCAACACCAATGGGAGAAAGATATTTGCCAAATGCCTTTATTGTAGAAAAATAAGATGGGAAAAATTGCCAAGAGGGACAGACCTTTTTGGCAATCTTTCTGTTTTTTAACTAAAATTTTAATCATTAAAAATTTATAGATAATTATAATTGATTGCCAAAAAGGTCTGTCCCTCTTGGCAATTGTTTTATTTTAAAGCAAGTAGAGTAGTAGTAACGGTGGTACCGTCTGTGTAAGCTAAAATTTTCACATCATTTCCAGAATCGTTTCTGAATTTTAAATCATAACTACCATAGGCAACTGCTGCATCTTTACCTTTTGCAATATAAGGAACAGAATTGCTATGAGCATGTCTTTCTGTTACAACTAAGCTAGGAACTGATAAAATGGCGTTATACAAAGTGGTACTAATCTGACAGTTTCCGTCCACCTAATCCTTTTTTCTTATTTCCATTTTTATCAAAAATATCAGCTTTTTGATAGCCTTTACTAGTAGAAGATTCTCCTACTGTTTGGCAAAAGGAGAAGGTGTTGCCGTTTTTTACAATGGTTTCATTTAAAGTGTTGCAAGTAATGGAAATATTATTTTGACGAGCAGAGTCTTTGTTATAGATTTTAGTGGAAAAAGTTGCAATCTGTTCTTCTGTGGTAGGTGCTGAAGTATCTTGTGATTCAGTTATCCCTTGCTTTTTTTCATTTGCTTCTGAATCGTTAGAGTTTTCTTGCTTGTTATTCTCTTTATCATAGTTTTCTTTGTGGGCATTCTCATTATGATTTATGGAAGTTTTTCCAGCTTTGTAATTAGTTTCATTGGGATTCGTAGAACGATTTCTAAAATAGAAATAAATTCCACCACCAATTAGTAAAATAGCGATAATACTTATGATTATCCAACTTTTTTTGTTCATTTTAATCACCAAACATAGTGTAACCAAAAACATGACAAATTATTGACATTTTTGAAAAATAAAAGTATAATAAATGTGTAGTGTTCTTTTAAAAAAGGAGAAAAGAGAGATGCTAAGAAGAAACTGGAAAAGAATTGGTATGATAATTTTGATTGTAGCTTGCATTTTTAATGTGATGGGGAAATTAATTCATAAATTATCCTTGAATAAAGAAATGCTATATTCAGCAGAATATATGCAAGAAGAACAACAAAATGAACAAAATCAAAAATAATGCTTGAAAAAATAAAAAAAATATGTTATGATAAACAACAGTCAAATTATTTTTAACAGGAAAAAGAGGTGAACTTGAAATGAAAGAAGGAATACATCCAAATTATAACCAAACAACTATCACATGTGCATGTGGTAACGTGATAGAGGTTGGTTCTACTAAAAAGGATTTAAAAGTAGATGTATGTTCTAAATGCCATCCATACTGGACAGGTAATTTAAGACAAGAAACAGTTGGTGGTAGAGCAGATAAATTTAAGAAAAAATATGGTCTTGCTTAAAGCAAGAAGAGAATACAAAAACCAATATGAGATAAATGCTTTTTCTAATATTGGTTTTTTTATATTATTATTTTTTTAATTTCTGAATATCAACATCTCTAATTTCATCATAAACATTTAATTTGATTTTTTGATTGGTTAAAGGAAATAGAATATATCCCTTTTGTGTTAAGAAGATAGGATAATTAAAATTTTCGATAAATAACTCAACATTTCCATTATCATTTGAATCATAGCCATAACCAATTTCTATAAAATCATCGTTTTCGTTTTTTATAAAAAGTATAACATAAGGTCTAAAATCCTGATTAATATCAAAGATTTCATAAGTAGCTAAGTATAAATTTTTGAAATCTATGTTTTCTAGAGATAAATTTTTTATATATTTAATATCTAAAAGATTCATTTTTCGACTGTCCTCGTGCATATAATTGTAATCATCTAGTTCTTTAACAGGAATACGATGAAAACCATTCACGAAATATAAATTAATGGTATTTCCTAAATCATAATCAATATAACTTTTCATATCTAATTTTCCCCATAAAGAGACTAAATCTTCGTTATATTTTTTCTTTTCGTTTTTATCTAAAAGCTCCAAAGTATAAAGATTTTCAAAATAATTATAATCAACTGAATTGGCAAAACGTCCTTTTTTATATATTTTTGTGTAGTCGTATTGGTATTTTCTTTTACTAGTATGTGTTTTTAAGAAAGAATCAAATTTTCCCATTTTCTTACTCCTTTTCCTATTAGTGTTTTCTGAATTTTTTTATAATTTACAATTATTTGTTTTAAGATTTAATTGTATTTTTTAGAATAACAAAGCAGTATTTAGATATTCATAATTTAATTATAACATGAAATAGAAAAATGACAAGAAAGAGTTAAAAAAATCTTGCAAAATGTAGAAAAATGTAATAAAATAAGCAAGTATCATGGCAATGTGAAAAACATTGATATCATGGAGGTAAAAAGTGAACAAAGCAGAGGAAATCAAAAAACAAAAACAATATATCCAAAAAATAAAAGAAATAAATCAAAATCAAGCATTAAAATATAGCGTACTAACTATGGGATGTCAGTTAAATGAAAACGATTCCGAAAAATTATGTGGCATGTTAGAACAAATGGGATATGAAAGGACAGAAAATCAAAAAGAAGCAGATTTGGTATTATTTAATACTTGTTGTGTTAGAGAAAATGCAGAAGATAGGCTTTTTGGAAAATTAGGAGAACTCAAAAGGTTAAAAGAGGAAAAAGGTATTATCATTGCGATTGGCGGATGTATGATGCAAGAAAAGCATATCACTGACAAAATCAAGGAAAGCTATCCATTTGTGGATATTCTGTTTGGAACGCATACCCTACATAAATTTCCACAAAACTTATATCAAGCTTTAGAAGAAAAGAAAAAGCAAGAAGATATTATTGACATCGAGGGCGAAATTTATGAAGGTTTACCCATTAAAAGAGATAGTAAAATCAAGGCTTCTGTTACGATTATGAATGGATGTAATAATTTTTGTAGTTATTGTATTGTACCATATGTGCGTGGAAGAGAAAGAAGCAGACAGCCAAAAGATATTATTGAGGAAATAAAAGATTTGGCAAAACAGGGTTATCAAGAAATTACTTTATTGGGGCAAAATGTGAATTCTTATTTAAGAGTGGAAAAAGAAAAAGGAATTGAATTTGAACCACATGAAGGAGTCAATTCTTTTGCTACTTTATTAAAAGCCATTAATAAGGTAGATGGAATCGAAAGAATTCGTTTTGTATCACCACATCCAAAAGATTTTACAGATGATGTAATCGATGCCATTGCTACTTGCGATAAAGTATGTAAATTAGTGCATTTGCCTTTACAATCTGGTAACACCAAAGTGTTAAAAGAAATGAACCGAAAATATACCAAAGAGCAATATTTGGCATTGGTGGAAAAAATGCAAAAAAGAATTCCAAATCTGACTTTATCAACTGATATTATTGTAGGATTTCCAGGAGAGACAGAGGAGGAATTTGAAGATACCTTAGATGTTGTTAGAAAAGTGAAATTTGAACAGGTTTATATGTTTATTTATTCAAGAAGAGTGGGAACACCAGGAGATAAGATGGAAAATCAGATTCCAGAAGAACAAAAACATCACAGATTTAATCGATTAAAAGCTTTCGTGGAAAGCCAGATTCAAGAAAATAATCAAAAATATGTGGGAACGATTCAAAAAGTTTTAGTGGAAGGCGAGAGCAAAAATAATAAGGATTTATTGACGGGAAGAACGGATAGTAACAAGGTAGTTATTTTTGAAGGAAGCAAAGAGTTAATTGGTACAATGCAAGATTTGAGAATTGTTTCAGAACATATGTGGTATTTGAAAGGAGAAATGTAGATGGCAGAATATTCACCAATGATGCAAAAATATCTTGAAACTAAAGAAGAATACAAAGACTGTATCCTATTTTACCGACTAGGAGACTTTTATGAAATGTTCTTTGATGACGCCATTTTAGTAGCAAGAGAACTAGAAATAACCTTAACAGGAAAAGAATGTGGACAAGAAGAAAGAGCTCCAATGGCAGGGGTGCCACACCATGCAGCTGAGATGTACATTGCCAAACTAGTAAGCAAAGGCTATAAAGTAGCCATTTGTGAACAACTAGAAGACCCCAAAACAACAAAAGGAATCGTCAAAAGAGGAGTCGTACGTGTTGTCACACCAGGAACGGTTGTAGAAAGTAATATGTTAGAAGAAAGAAAAAACAATTATATCATGTCTATTTTTAAATCTGGCATTTACTTTGGCATCAGCGTGTGCGATATATCAACAGGAGAATTCTATTCAGCAGAAATCAAGGATAACAATAATTTTCCAATGTTATTAGACGAAATCGCAAGATATAATCCTTCTGAATTAGTCGTTAATTCTATGATGGCAGATGGCAAGGAGGAAATCGATAAAATAAAAGAACGATTTGAAGATTTATACATAACCAAATTTGAGGACAAGCATTTCTCATCTGAAATGGAAAACCTAGTCTTACGATTTAGCATTGTTGACAATAATGGTAAAAACATAGAAAAATTTGAAGAGAAAACGTTAGCCATTAGTGCCATTCATGCTTTAGTAGCTTATATTGAGGAAACACAAAAAACCACACTAGACCATATCAACAAAATTGTCGTTTATCCATTATCTAGATATATGGCATTAGACATCAATGCCAGAAGAAACCTTGAGATAACAGAAAAGATGAGAGACAAATCCAAAAAAGGAACCTTATTATGGGTATTAGACAAAACCTCCACCTCAATGGGAGGAAGATGCCTAAGAAGATGGTTAAATGACCCATTAGTAGACGTTTTAGCAATCAACAGAAGATTAAAAGCAGTCAAAGAATTAAAAGACGATGTCATGTTAAGAGGCGATGTCATTGAAAATCTAAAAAAAGTATATGATATCGAACGTTTAGCTGGAAAAATGGCTTATGGGAATGCCAATGCCAGAGATATGGTAACCCTAAAAAATTCTTTGTTAAAATTACCAGAAGTTAAGAAAAGCCTATCGAATTGTAAAACTGATTTATTAAAAGACTTAGCCGAGAATTTAGATGAATTACAAGATATCTATGAATTGATTGATAGTGCTATTATCGATGACCCGCCAATGACTATCAAAGATGGCGGTATCATCAAATTGGGGTATGACGACGAAATTGATACTTTAAAAACCGCACAAATAGAGGGAAAGAACTGGTTAATTCAATTAGAATTGACAGAAAAAGAAAAAACAGGAATCAAAAATTTAAAAATAGGATTTAATAAAGTATTTGGGTATTACCTAGAAGTCACAAAATCGTATTTAAACCAAGTACCAGAAAGATTTATCAGAAAACAAACCTTGACAAATGCAGAACGATATATTACAGAAGAATTGAAGAACTTAGAAAATCAAATTTTAGGGGCAGAAGAAAAAGTAGTAACCTTAGAATACAATGCTTTTGTAGAAATCAGAGAGGAAATTGCTAAAAACATTAAAAGATTACAAAAAACAAGTGAAGTGGTATCTAATTTAGATGTATTGACATCTTTTGCCGAAGTTGCTGAAGATATGAATTATTGCATGCCAGAAGTCAATTCCTCTGGAAGCATTGACATTAAAAATGGAAGACATCCCGTTATTGAAAAAATACTAGGACCAGGAAGTTTTGTTGAAAATGATACGTATTTGGACAAGCAAGACAATCGATTATCCATTATTACAGGACCAAATATGGCAGGTAAATCTACCTATATGAGACAAGTGGCCTTAATCATATTAATGGCTCAAGTAGGAAGCTTTGTACCAACAGGAACTGCTAAAATGGGAGTGGTTGACAAAATTTTTACAAGAGTAGGAGCATCTGACGACTTGAGCATGGGACAAAGTACCTTTATGGTAGAAATGATGGAAGTAGCTACTATTCTAAAAGAAGCCACCAATAACAGCTTAGTCATCTTAGATGAAATTGGAAGAGGAACCTCAACCTATGATGGGTTATCCATTGCTTGGGCAGTGGCAGAATTTATTGCTGACAAGGAAAAATGTGGTGCCAAAACCTTATTTGCCACTCATTATCATGAACTAACCGAATTAGAAGATAAGCTAGAAGGCATCAAAAATTATTCAATTGCTGTAAAAGAAAAAGGAGAGGACATCATTTTCTTACGAAAAATTGTCAGAGGAGGAACTGATGAAAGCTATGGAATCCATGTAGCTCGCTTGGCAGGTGTTCCGAAAATGGTGACCCAAAAGGCAGACGAGATTTTGCGTTCTTTGGAAAGAAAGAATATTTTAACTGGTCAAAAACAGCAAAAACAAGATAAAAAACAAGTGGAAGGGCAGTTTGATTTATATAATTATAAACTAGCGGAGATTGCTCATGAGGTGGATAAAATTAATTTGAATGAACTGACTCCAATTGATGCCTTGAATACGCTTGTAAAGATTAAGGAAAAAATGAAATAGGGGGGATTTAGGGACGTTCCTTAAAATCCCTAAAAGAGGGAATAAAGGGACACTCCTTCTAAAAATTATGAAAGCACTGTCCCTGAATCCCAGAAACAGGGATTTTAAGGAACGTCCCTAAATCCCTATTGAAAGGAGAAATTTAAAATGTCAAAAAATAAAAAAATAATCTTATCAGCCTTATTATTGGCACTTATTATTATATTATCCAGATTTTTATCTGTCAAAACACCAATTGTAACCATTAGTTTTTCTTTTGTTCCAACCATGTTATGTGCCATATGGTTAGGGCCAAAGTGGACAATCTTAATTAATGTACTAGCTGATTTAATAGGAGCAACGCTATTTCCCTATGGTTCTTTCTTTATTGGCTATACCATCACAACAGCAGTGGCAGGAGCGATTTATGGATTTTTATTATACAAAAAAGAAGACGATACCTATACAGATAAACAATTTATCGTAAGAGTGATAATAGCCGTTGTGTTGGTAACTGTGATTGCTAATATAGGACTAAATACGTTATGGCTAAGTATCACAACTGGTAAAGCATTTATGGTATTAATGGCATCCAGAATCGTAAAAGAATTGGTTATGGTACCAATCAAGGTAATTCTTATGATTTTCTTAGAAAGAGCATTAAGAAAACCATTTAACACATATGTAAGGGGCGAAAATGATTAGTATAAATGAGGTAACATATCGTTACAAAAAAGGACAAGATATCTTAAAAGAAATCAATCTAACGATTCCGGAAAAAGAAATGGTTGTCATTATGGGGAAAAATGGCTCTGGCAAATCAACTTTAGGAAAGCTGATTTCTGGAATTATCAAACCCAAAAAAGGAAAGATTTTAATCGATGGTTTGGATATGGCAGACTCAAAGAATAAAGAAGCAATACGAAAGAAAATAGGAATTGTATTTCAAAATCCAGAGAATCAAATTATTTTTAATAATGTAGCAGATGAAGTATCTTTTGCCTTGAAAGATTTAGATGAAAAAGAGGTCGAACAACGTATCGAAGCGTCTCTTGAAAAAGTACATATGAAGGATAAATTGAAAGAGGACTTATATGAATTATCCTTAGGGCAAAAACAAAGGGTTATCATTGCCGAAGTACTTGCTAAACAACCGAAATATATTGTGTTTGATGAGCCTACTACCATGATTGACAGCAAAGGGAAAGAAGAAATTTATCATATTGTCCAAGAATTGAAAAAAGAGGGATACACGATTTTATATATTACCAATATGGCAGAAGAAATGTTGTTAGCAGACAGGATTATTATATTGCAAGAGGGAGAAATTGTAGAAGAAATCAAAAGAGAAGATTTATGGAATCGATTAGATGTATTGGAACAATATGATATTAAAGTTCCTTTGATAGTAGAATTGCTACAAAAATTAAGGGAACAAGGAATTGAGATTGATGTACAAGATTATTCCATAGATGAATTAGTTAGAAAGTTAAAAGAAAAGATATCAGTTTGAAAGATAACTAAATTAATGTCAGATTAGGAAGAATAGTATCATGGTATTTATCATTTTTGTTTTATATGCTAGTTTTATATTTTTTATCCATACTAATATTTTGCTATTGGTTGTTTTTTTGTTAAACATTTTAGCCATGCTATGTTTAAAAATAAAAGTGGTAGATGCTACCCAAAATATCGTAAAATTATTACCATTTATTTTATTAACAGTTTTAGTAAATTGCTTATTATCCAATTATGAGTATGCTATTTTAGTGGCTATTAAATTGATTTTAGTATGTAATGTTACCTATATTTATTCGAAAACTACAACAGTAAGGGGAATTGCAAGAACGATAAAAAATCTTTGCATGCCTTTGAAATGGCTAAATGTGAATCCAGATGATATTGAATTATTGGTTTGTATTTCTTTGTCTATGCTTCCAATTTTAAAGAGAGAATATTTTCAATTGAGAGAGGCTTGTGTTGCTAAAGGAATTGCTCTAAATATTAAAAACACTAAGGTGCTTTTGACGAAATTAATGATTTCTGTTATGAAAAGAGTGAATGAAATAGAGGAGTCTATGATTGAAAAAGGATATGGAGAAATGTAATATTTTTCCATATCCTATTGACTTTTATCCAAAAAGATATTATGATAAAAATATAATTTCAAAAGAAGTTTAGTTCAAAAATTTTATTCGAAAAAAATCCAAAAACAAAGTAAGAAATAAGAGGCGGATATAAAAAACATGATTTTACTATTTAATAAAACTTGACAAACAAGACAAAATAAATTATAATTAGGAAGAAGGAATGGAATGAAATATATAACATATCAACAATATAGGAAATACCTAGAAAACAAGAAAGTAATGGTATTAAAAGAAGAAGAAACAATTTATCAAACAGAAGAGGACAAAACTTATAGCAAAGAAATAGTAAAAGAAATTGACAAAAGACATGACAAAATGTTTCGAAATATTTTAAGTAGAAAAAAAGAAATGATAAATTTTTTAAATGATTTTCTTGATTTCAAGGAGAAATTAGAAGAAACACAATTAATACAATGTCCAACTGATTTTGTAACAAGATTTTACAAAAGTAGACAATCCGATATTTTATATAGACTAAAGGATAAACCAGTATATTTTTTAATCGAGCATCAAAGTACAATCCATCCAGAAATGTTATTGAGAATATGGGAATATATAGGAGAAATTATTAGAAAAGAAACAATTAGAGAAAATACATATTTTAAAGGAAATAGTATATATCCCATTGTCATACCAATCATTATTTATACTGGTTTTCAAAAATGGAATCTTCCAACTAACTTTGACAAAAAGCAATATCAGTCTAAAAGCTACCAGGATTATGCTATCAGTTTATCCTATAATTTGATAACTGTACATGATTATACTTATGAAGAATTATTAAAGAAAAAAACTTTATTTAGTAGCATTATGATAATAGAGAAATGTAAAGATGAAGATGAAATAAATGAACAGATGAACAAAATTATAGAGATAATACAAGAACCAAAAGATAAAGAGGCTTTGTCCGAGATTATTGTTAATATAATAAGACCAATTGTTGGAATGGAAAAAGCAGAGATAATGTTAGAAAAAATAAATAAAAAGGAGGTACAAGATATGAGTCCATTTACAAAGTTTTTACTTGATTATAAGTATCAAGTATTAAAAGAAAGTGAAAAGGCAAAAAAAGAAAGTGAAAAATTGGGGATGGAAAGAGGTTTAGAAAAAGGTATGGAAAAGGGTATAGAGAAAGGTCTAGAAAAAGGCATGAAGAAAGGTATCAAACAAGGAATGAAACAGGGAATAAAAAAAGCAATACAAGAAACGGTAAAAAACATGATACAATTTGGTGAGCCAGATGAAAAAATAATGAAATACATAGGAATAAACAAAGAAGAATTAGAAAATATTAAAGGCATGTTAATTCAGTAGTAATGACATATGCAATGGGGAAAATAAGGACATCATCTATATCCCCATGTTCCTATTTTTTCAAATAAACTTTTTGAACATACAACTTATTGGCAAAAGACTGCACAACATTTCTAAGAATATATTGTTCTTCTGATAATTTACTATTTTTCACATAATTTTTTTCGGCAAAAACAATGCGAATGGCTTTTTCGAGTTCGGAACAAAAGCGATTATAAGCTAATTCAGTAGGAGAGGTCTCGATGGCTAAATGAATTAATTTTTTAATATCATTCATACTATAAACCTGTTTCAAAACAAAAATAACAAACAAAGAAGCGATGTGTTCTTTATTGTATTTTTTGTTAATAGGAGGTTTGATAACACTATGTTTTACATAGTTATTAATCATGGTTTTTGTTATAATTTTATCTTCTTTTTCATTATCACTTTTAATGTAACCAGCTAAATATTGCTCTAATAAAGAAACTAACTGGTCTATATATAAATCAATAGTAGGAAGCTCATTCCATCGAGGTAAATGAAAATCTTTTATTTCTGCATTCATCATAAATCACCTTTTATTTAGAATATAAATTTAATATATTTTTTATGAAATGCCAAATCGGGGGGACCGACAAGTTACAGTATGTTATGTAATTACAGACTGTTCGAAATTGGGAGGCACAAAGAAAAAATATATTAAATTTTAAGTATCATATCATGTTTTGAATACATAGTCAATTACTTGACAGGATAATGGGGATATGTTAATCTAGTAACAAATACTAGATAGAGAAAAAAGATTTAAAAATAATTACAATTTTGGTTGAGGGAAATGTAATCATTTTCGAACTAGATTTATACCTTAGGGAAGGAATGGGACTAATTATGGGAAGAGAAAAATATTTTGAAGCGACAGAATTTGAAAATATCAAAGAATTGATTTATGATACGGTAAAAAAATACAATAAAAAAACAGCTTTTACCATCAAACATAAAAAAGAGAAAGCAATTTCTTATGAGGAAATAAGTTACACACAATTGTTAGAAGAAGTGAATCAATTAGGAACCAAATTTTACAACTTAGGGTATCAAAATAAAAGAGTTGCTATTGTAGGAAGAAATCGTTATGAATGGGTCATGACACATCTAGCAAACTTATTAGGTGGCATTCTTAGTATTCCATTGGACAAAGAATTACAAGTAGATGAGTTAGAAAGTTGCTTAGTAAGAAGCAAAGCAGATGTATTAGTGTTTGATGAAAAATATTTAGAAAATATTGAGGAAATCAAAAAAAGAGGAAATGCTAACATAGAAAGTTATATTTGTATGTCAGAGCAAGAAGGATATGTTTCTATCCCACAATTAAAACAAGAGGGAAAAGAAATTTTAGAAGCAGGGAATAAGGACTATATAGAAGCTAAAATAGATAGCTTTAAAATGAATATCTTATTATTTACATCTGGTACTACTTCTAAATCAAAAGCAGTTATGCTTTCCCAAAATAATATTGCTTCTAATGTATATAGTATGCAATTAGTAGAAGATATTAGAAAGGAAGATGTCAACATAGCATTTTTACCATTTCATCATATTTTTGGCTCAACTTGTATGATTGTTATGCTTGCCTTTGGTGTAACAACTGTTTTTCCAGATGGGCTTCGTTATATTGCTCAAAATTTGAAAGAGTATAAAGTATCTGTTTTTGTAGGTGTTCCTTTGTTAGTAGAAGCGATTTATAAGAGAATTGAGCAAGGGATTGCGAAAAAAGGTAAAACAACGGTAGTTGCATTGGCTAAGAAAATGAGTAATTTATTGTTAAAGTTGCATATTGATGTAAGAAAGAAATTGTTTAAAGAAATATTAGACGAATTGGGAGGAAGCTTACGATTTGTTATTTCTGGTGGAGCTCCCTTGGATAGACGAGTAGCAAAAGGCTTCAATGAATTGGGAATTAATGTGGTACAAGGATATGGGCTAACAGAAACATCACCAGTTATCGCAGCTGAAAATTGTAAAAAAATGAAATATGGTTCGATTGGTTTTCCTATGGAGAATGTGCAATTAGAATTATATAACCAAGATGAGCAGGGCATTGGAGAAATTAGAGTCAAAGGACCAAATGTAATGCTTGGTTATTATGAAAATGAGGAAGCGACCAATGAGGTATTAAAAGATGGTTGGTTTTATACAGGAGATTTGGCGTATTTTGACCAAGAAGGTTATTTGTTTTTGACAGGAAGAAAGAAGGATATGATTGTTCTGAAAAATGGTAAAAAGGTGTTTCCAGATGAATTAGAAACCTTGATTAACCGCCTAGATGAGGTGAGCGAATGTATTGTTTATGGCATGCCAGATAACAAGGATAAGAATGATATGAAACTTTCTGTTAAAGTGGTTTATGATACAGAGGTGGTGAAGGAAAAATATCCAGATTTGTCACAAGAAGAGTTGGAAGAGGTCATTTGGCAAAAGATTAAGGAGATTAACAAGACTTTTCCTCCTTATAAATATATCAAAAATATGATTTTAACAGAGGAAGAGTTAATTAAGACAACAACGAAAAAAGTGAAAAGAAATGAGGAGATTAAAAAGATTTTAGATAATAAATAGGAAGAAAAGCACTCATGAAAAAATAATTAGGAATTGTTTTTTATAAGTGCTTTTTATTAAATTTCTGTTATTTTTAAGTTGAATTTATCCTCAAAAACTTTTTTCTTAGCAATATATTCTTTTGTCTTAACCCCTTTTACATCTATGATTTCAGTCGAATTATCTTTATGAAAAACAATAAAATCAGCCTTATATTTTAATTTTGGTGCTAAAATAAAAGTAGGTTGTAGGCAAAAACCGTTAATTTCATTTCCTTGTAATCTTAGCTTTAATTCGCAATAATAATCCGCTTCCTTCTGACTATCAAACGTATGACCATCAATCGAAACTTTATTAGCTCTATATTTACTCTTTCTGTTATTTCCATTCGTGAAATTTTTATAATCATCAACTGTCCAATGCTCCATTTCAAGACACCCCTTGTATTATTTTATAATATTATATAGAAAAAAGAAAAAAAGTGCAATAAAAAAGAAGCTTTTTTCAAAACTATCCATTTAAAATGTTTGCGAAATATAGATAAATATGATATTATTTAGAAGAAACATAAGTAAGCAACACAAAACAAGGAGAGAAAAATGGAAAGTGAGAAACTAAAGAGAAGAAAAATAATGCTAAGTAATAGTATAATCCCATATTTTATAGGATTATCAGATGATTTAATGTTTTTTATAGCAATCAATTCTTTATTTTTTACAGTAGTAAAAAATTTATCCACAGTACAAATGTCATTTTTAACAACTATTTCAAGTTTATCTTGTATATTACTACAAATACCATTTCTAAAAATAATACAGAAAATTGGAAACATAAAATCCATTCGACTTGGTACCATCATGTTATTAACAAGCAGTATATTAATGACTTTTGGAGGAAATTATACCATCATTATGATAGGTCATATCATATATATAACAGCTTCCTTATTTAAAAAAATGGATAATGTTGTTTTAGAAAACAATTTAAAATATCTTCATAAAGAAAAGAATTATGCAAAAATATTAAGCAAAGCGAAAGTTATTTATTCGATTATAACAACTATCATAGCATTAGTAATAGGAGGAATATTTGCCATTAACTACTACTTACCAATGTATTTATGCATAGGAACTTGTATCATTAATGTAATACTATCATTTTGCATTTACGACATAAACGAAAATAAAGAAACAATTCCTTCAACCACTAAAATAGAAAAAATCAAATTTTCTAAACTAGTACAAATTATTATCCTTTCTTTTGGATTATGCTATGCAACAATCAGTATTGGCCAGACTAATAGTAAATTATTTATACAATATAATCTACAAGAGCATTTTGAGGTAGGATTAACAGCTACTTATTTAGGATTTATTATCGTAACATCACGTATCAGCAGAATAGTAGGAAATTTAATATTCCGAAAAATATATGGAAAGCTAAAAGATAAAATAAATTTATTATTACCAAGTATAGGAATGTTAGCATTTGTTTGTATCATAATAGGAAGCTATTTCCAGTCTGCTATTATCATTAAATTTCTATTAATGACAATTGGTTTTGATTTAATTTTAGCCATAAGGGACCCAATTGAGGTGTATGCAACTGATGTATTATTAAAAAATACCGAGACACATGAGCAACAAAAAGCAATCTCTTATTTACAATTGTCAAAAAGAATAGTGGAAACGATAATTAGTTTATTATTTTCATTTCTATTACTTAAATTAGAATTGATATATGTAATCATTTGTTTATTTATCTTTGCCATGATAAGCTTAGGAGTGAATACCAAATTATATAAAATGATTTGTAACTAAAGGTTATTGGTTTAAAGAGTTGCAATGATTAAAGAGATAAAAGAAGAAAAAAGGAGAACTTGAAAGAAAATGGATTCAAACAAAATATGGCAGATACCTCCATTTTTTAAAGAAATGCTAGAAAGACAATATGGAAAACAAGTGACAGAAAAAATCTTACAAGGATATCAAACTAAAAGAAATACTACTTTTCGTGTCAACACTCTAAAAAGTGGAGTCGACGAAATTGAAACTGTTTTGAAAGAGAAAAAAATAAAATATGAAACAGTAGTATGGAGCAAAGAAGCATTTATCTTAAAAAATGTTGAAGAAAAAGAAATTAGAAATTGGGAAATCTACCAAGAGGGAAAAATCTATTTACAAAGTCTATCTTCTATGTTGCCACCCATTGTTTTGCAACCAAAAGAAGGGGAGGACATATTAGATATGACAGCTGCACCAGGAGGAAAAACAACCCAAATAGCAGCAATTACTAATAATAAAGCCAATATCACTGCATGTGAAATGAACAAAATTCGAGCAGAACGTTTGCAATATAATTTGCAAAAACAGGGAACTAATGCCTATGTCATGATACAAGATAGTAGAAAAATAGATGATTTTTTTTCGTTTGACCGAATTTTATTAGATGCACCATGCAGTGGAAGTGGGACGATTCAAATATGTGGGGAAAACCATAAATCAAATGATAAATTAGAAAAAAACTTTACCATTCAATTAATGGAAAAATCAGTAGAATCACAAACTGCATTATTAAAAAAAGCAATCAACTTATTAAAACCAGAAAAAGAAATGGTGTATTCCACTTGTTCTATTTTAGCTAATGAAAATGAAGAGATTCTTGGAAAAATACTAAAACAAGGAAACGCAGAAATTGTACCAATTCAATTTGAAGGCATGAATCAGCTTCCGCTTCTTCCAACTAAAATACAAGGTACATTATGCGTATGTCCTAATGAACTTTATGAAGGTTTTTTTATTGCGAAAATTAAAAAATTGTGATGTGGGCATTTTGGGACAGGCACAAAGTACCCATTTTGGGATAAGTTATTAAAAAAGAAAGAAGAGATTTTTATGTATTATATTTATATGCTAAGATGTGAAGATAACTCTATCTACACAGGCATTACCACAAATGTAGAACATAGGATGGAGGAACATTTTAGTAAGGTGAATTGTGCCAAATATACATATAGCCATACAGCTAAAAAACTAGAAGGTGTGTGGCAAACGGAGAACAGAGTGTTGGCTTCTAAGTTAGAGTATCGAATTAAAAAGCTGACAAAGGCTCAAAAAGAACAGCTGATTGTTAAAAATAATTTAGAGGAATTATGGAACGAAAAATTAGAGTGTGATAAATATAAAAGGCTAGAAATTTAAGTATTTCTAACCTTATTTTGTTGTATCATCTTAATTTAATGGAATGGTGTTATAGATACTAGCGATATTTCCTGTTTGTTCTGCAGTTGTAACAATGATTGGATAATAATTATTTTTAGCCATCCATTCATACATCTCAAAAGAATGGTTACAACTCATCGTGTAAGCATCTTTTAAAAATTGTCTTAGATTAGGATTCGTAACTTCCATAGAAGCAATGGCATATTCCTTGCCAGCTCTTTTTAAAGTTAGAAAATAGGACAACGCAATTTCTCTATCGGTTAGCTTAGTCACATTTGTATTAACTGTGATAGGTTCTGCTGGTTTTGTCTCATTTACATCTTCTGTAAAAATAGATGTATTTAATTGAGGCACATTTAATTTCCCAGTGGCTGAATCAACATTTTTTACAAATTCTACTTTTCTGTTATAGTCCTCCACATGAATAGGAAAATGAGTATTTAACAAAGATTTTAATTCTTCGTCTGTTACTTGATTGCGAAATAAAGACATACAAGTAATGGTGTTGACACAGCTTGTTATTAATTCATTTAAATAACTTAATTCACATATTGTTAATTTCATAAAATTACCTCCCCATATATATATGAAATAGTATGTCCCATTTTAAAGAAAATATGATTGTTTTTCAATCAAAAAATATTACTTGTGAATAAATTTTTGATTCGATTCAACATTGTTTAAAGGATTATCATTTTTTGTCATAAAAATAGAAAAAAAGGTGAAAATTTTTTTAAGAGATGTTATAATGAACAAGTAAAAAATTGAAAGATTTAGAATTAAAAAAGAAATGAGATAAAAAACGATGGAAGAAACATTAAATGTAAAAAAACAATTAAAAATATCAATTCCAATTGCTACGGAAAACTTTATCAATATTTTAATGACTTTAGTTGATACACTCGTCATTGCTACACTAGGAACCAATGAATTAGGAGCGATAGGGGCAATGGCAGTGGTATTAAATATCATGCAAATGAGTATTGAATCCATCAATGTATCGAATATGGCTTTACTTGCCAAGTCACAAGGCGAAAAGAATCAAAAACAAGTGAAACTGTTAACAGGAAATGCCGTTATGATTACTATACTAATAGCAATGGCAATGATTTTTGTAGTTTATGGCATAAGACCAATTTTTCCATCACTATTTCAGGTAGACAAGATATGTATTACTTATATCACAATAAGATTAATAGGGTTTCTACCAAGTTCTGTTGTGACGATATTAACAGGACATCAAAGAACCATTGGCAAACAAGGTAATATAATGGTAATAAGAATTATAGCTGTTATAGGCAATTTATTGTTAGATTGGTTGGTTGTTACATTACATTATGGTGTGGCAGGTGTTGCTTGGGTAACAGTTGGTATTGATACGATATTAAGTATTTATTTGATGATTAAATCCAAAAGTACAGTAACGTATCAATTTCAAAAAAGTATTACAAAAGAAATTTTTCAGTTATTCAAATGGAATTGTGTAGAAAGAATGGTTTCCAAAATAGATGAATTTGTATTTAATATTTTGGTTTCTAGGATAGGACCTTTAGAATATGCAGTACATGTTATTCTGATTCAAATTGCAGATGTATCGCAAGCCTTTGTACAAGGATTTAGTAATGGTATATCTATTAGTATTGGAATCGAAACAGGGTATCAGAATAAGGAAAGAATGAAGATAGCAAAACAAGTAATAAGGAAAGTTATCCATATTTTCTCTGTTATTGTTCCAGTCATGGTGACAACTATTGCCATTGTGATTGCCCATCTATTTTTAAAACAACATGAATTATTGGTGATTTTTTATTCGGTGTTACCATTGTTGGTAATGGGACAATATGCAGAGATAAGTGGAACTTATTATTATGGAATTCTTCGTGGTATGAGAGAGTTTAGATTTTTGGCAAAACGTAATTTTATGACATCTATCATAAAAATAGTAGTAGCTACTGCCTTGTCTTACACCATGTTAGGCATTATAGGAGTATGGATTGCTTATGCGGTTTATTGTTTGGTACAAAAATGGATATCAAAATATAAATATAAAATGTTAGAAAAAGGAGAGATTTAGATGTTATTTGTCTTAGCACAAATTTGTGGGGTTATCGTATTAATACTTACAGTAATTTCCGTTCAATTCAAAACCAAAGAAAAAATTGTGATGTGTTTTGTATTTGCAAACCTTGTAATGGCAATACAATTCTTTTTACTCAATGCTATGACAGGAGCGATTATATCAATTATCAATACCATAAGATGTATCATCTTTTACTATTACAAGAAAAAAGACAAAAAGCCATCCCTTATGATATTATTGATTTTTGAAATAGTAGCTATTGTTTCTGGAATGATGAGTTGGCAAAACATGTGGAGTGTAATTCCTATTATTGTTACCGTCATTTATACCTATGGATTATGGCAAGATAATGTAAAAGTAATTCGAATTACAACTGCAATTGTAGGATTAGGTTGGGCAATTTATGATATAATTGTTATGGCTTTTGTTGGAGCGATACAAGAAATTTCTCAATTTGTATCAGCTATGATTGCCTTAATAAAAAATAAAGAAGAAACCAAAGAAAAGACAGAGGAACAATAAAAGGCATACAAAGGATAAAATTAGTTTAAGAAGAAATACGAATCATTTGAGGTGAAACAATTGAACATACTAATATCAATTATCAAATTATTAGGAGGATTAGCACTCTTAATTTATGGAATGAAAATCCTAAGTACTAATTTAAAAAAGCTATCAGGAGGAAAACTAGAACAAGTTTTAGTATCTGCTACTGATAATGTGTTAAAAGCGTTATTGGTAGGAATTTTAATTACAGTAGCGACCCAAAGTTCATCGGCAACAACCGTTATCGTAGTTGGGCTAGTGAATTCTGAAATTTTAAAGTTGAAAAATGCGATTCCTATTATCATGGGAGCCAACATAGGAACTACCATTACATCACAGATTTTAAGATTGACTAATATCGATGGTGGTAGTTGGTTATCTTTATTTACGCCAGCTGTATTAGCACCTATCTTTTTGTTGATAGGAATTTTAATAATGGGAATAGCAACAGACAAAAAGAAAAACAACATAGGAGAAATGATAACAGGAGTTGGTTTACTATTTACAGGAATGATTAGCATGATAGATATAGCCAGTGGATTTAGCGAATTACCGATTTTAACTGAAATATTATCCAAACTGTCAAATCCTATTTTAGGAGTTTTAGCAGGAGCTTTGATTACTGCTATTGTACAAAGTTCAGCAGCCACTATAGGAATTGTGCAAGCCTTATCCACCACGGGAATCGTTACCTATGCTACCACCATTCCAGTTATATTAGGACAAAATATTGGAACTTGTGTTACCTCTATCTTTGCTAGTATAGGAGGCACTAAAAATGCTAAAAGGGCATCAGCTGTTCATCTGTATTTCAATTTAATAGGAACTATTGTATTTTTGATATTTATTTATACTTATCAATATATGATAGGGTTTCCATTTTGGCAAGATACGATAGATATGGGGCAAATTGCTAATTTTCATACTATTTTCAATATCGTGTCAACCATTGTATTGTTCCCATTTATTAATTGGATTGAAAAATTGACACTATTTACGATTCGAGAGAACGAGAGAACTGATGACGATGAGGAAGACGAAAGTGATTACTTATCTGTTTTAAATAGATTAGATACCAGAATCATAAACTTGCCTAATATAGCAATCATGAATAGTACAGATGTAGTAGAAAAAATGGGCGAAATAGCAGAGAAGAATTTTAGAAAATCAGTAAAATTATTAAATGACTTTCAAAGGAAGAAATTGGATAAAATTGCAGAAAGAGAAAAGGCAATCAATCGAATGGAACAAGTGGTAACAGAATTTTTAGTGGGGATTGGAAGCTTAGATTTATCAGAACAAGAAAATATAACGGTTAATGCTCTACTTAATATCCAGTCTGAATTTGAAATAATAGGAGATTATGCTTATCGATTCTCTGAAACAGTGGAAGAGATGCATGACAAAAATATTAAAATTTCGGAAGAAGCACAAGAGGAGTTTAAGAAAATCTCTCGAATAACAGGGGATTGTATTTTGACTACCATACAAGCTTTTCAGGAAAAAGATTTGAGACTAATTGTAAAAATTGAGGCAATGAAAGAGTTTGCAGAGATTCAAAAAGAAAAATATAAAAATTTACATATTCAAAGATTAAAAGAGAAAAAGTGTTATGTGGAAAGTGGTATTGTTTTTATAGAACTTTTGACAATTTGTGAAAAGATAATTGACCATTGTTCCAATGTGTCAATTGCTACGATGAATTATATGACAAATGAAAATTTTGTCACGAAACAAGAATATTTTAAAAATATTTATGAAACACAAAGAGAATTGTTAAAGGATGATTTAAATGAATGTTGTTTTAAGTATGCAAATTAGGGGGGATTGGTTATGCAAAATTTAATATTAGGATATACACTCGCGATTGTGTCTTCTATTTTTCATACACTGTATATCATTCCAAGAAAATTATCGAATCAAATTCTTTGGCTATATTGGCAGGAATTACCTACTTTTTTATAACTGCTTACAAGTATATTCAGGGTTCTATTGCCTATACAATTGTACAGTTGAATACGATTTTTACCATATTTTTTGGGATTTGCGTGTTTAAAGAATTAGCGTTTAAAAAGAATTGGTTGAGAATTACATTAGGAGTAATTTTGGCTATGGTGGGACTGATTGTTTTGATGATTGCTCAAAAATAATATGGTAAATGGAAAGGGAAAATAGATGAAAAAACTTATTATTTTAACAGGTATATCTGGTGTAGGAAAAACTACATTAGCAAAATACATACAAAGTAAAATAGAAAATGTGACAGTTATTACAGTAGATACTATCTTGGAAGGAATTTGTGAAATGATAGGATTTAATGATAAAAAAGAAAAAAAGAGAAATCGCACGATTGCTCTCAATTGCTTTAAGAAAATCCTAGAAGAATGTATGAAAAGAGAAGATAAAATTATTGTGGTAGATTATCCTTTTAAAAGTATCTGGAAAGATTTTTTTGATAAAATATCAGGTAAGTATGATTATGATGTATTAACCGTAAAATTGTATGGAGAAACTTTTGAACAAGTATATGAAAGGGCTTGTGTAAGGGATTTATCGGAAGAGAGAAGTTTAATACATGAGAGCGATTCGTATCGTTCAAGTAAAAACGAAAAAAATATTAGAAGAAAAGTACAATCAGAAGATGTATTAAGAAAAATTTATGAAAGCGAAGCTAGGACAGATTTTATAGTAGGAAAAGAATTGAAATTGGTTAATAAGGATAAAGAGAGTTTAGAAGAATGCTTTACAAAAATTGAGAGATGGGTGTTGAAAGAAGGAGAAAAAACGATATGAAAAATGTCATTTTAGTTCATGGATATAATGGAATTCCTAAAATTTATGAATGGTTAAAGAATGAATTGGAAAAATTAAAATATAATGTAATTCTTCCAGAGTTTCCCCCAAGAGAAGGCGTTATATATGAAGAATGGAGAAAGATATTTGACCAATATAGACCATACATAGATAGTGAAAGTATAATAGTAGCACACTCGATAGGAAATGAATTTATCATTAAATATATGAATGAAAACAATTTAAATACAGAATTATATATAAGTTTAGCAGGATTCTCGCAATATTTTGAATGGGAAAATAAAAAAGATTTGAATCGAGCATGCAAAAATTTTCTAGTGTCTAAAAGTGAATTAGAAAATTTTAAGGCTAAGTGTAATAAAAGATACTCGATATATAGTAATAATGACCATTTAGTACCATTTGAACTATTAGAACAATTTCCTAAAAGTATAGATGCGATTCCAATATTAATTGAAAATATCGGTCATATGGGTAAGAAGAGTGGGATAGAGAAAATTCCAAAAGTAATGGAGTTGATAAATTTGAAGAAACCAACGTAAGAAGAACTGTTTAAGATTATAAAAGATGAGAAAGAACTAATTAAATTATAAAGATTATAAGATTCCGAAACATTGTCTCGGAATTTTTGATTAATACGAAAAAAATATAGATTTGCCAGACATCTGGCAAATTCGATAGATTGAATTAATGCATTTATATTGAAAAGAACAATATAAATGTGTTACAATCATACAAGTAAGTCGAAAGTGAGTTGATATACCATGAATAATAAAAATATATCCGAATCAAAACTCGTTAGTGAAACAAACAATAATTTAATAGATATTGAAACAATATATGCTGACATTAGAAATAAAATTATTGTAGCACGAGGTAGAATGCTAAAACATATTGATACAACTATGGTTGAAGTTTATTGGTATGTTGGAAAAATAACTTATGAATTATCTGAAAGCCGTGCCAAGGCAAGTTATGGAAAAAAGATAATAGAAGCATTGTCAGCTAAGCTGACCAATGAATTTGGTAGTGGCTTTTCACCAGTGAGTATTAGAAGAATGAGAAGATTTTATGAAATGTATCCAATTTGGTCGGCAGTGCCGACCGAATTAAGTTGGTCACATTTTCAAGAACTAATAA
>CAOKPI010000019.1 GCA_948470605.1 uncultured Clostridium sp.
TTTATTTTCAATGGAGCGGGTGGCGGGAATCGAACCCGCGCTATCAGGTCGGAAGCATGACATTCTACCACTAAATTACACCCGCAGATAAAATTTATTTCAGCTTAGAAAGTCAATAGTTTCTAAGCCTTACCTTATTCTCCAAAAACAGCTATATAATCTTCTTTAAATTTTTCAATACCTGCTTCTGTCAATGGATGTTTGATACATTGTTCTATAACTTTATACGGAACCGTCGCAATATCTGCACCAGCTAATGCACACTCAACAATATGAATTGGATTGCGCATACTAGCGCATATAATTTCTGTTTTAATATTTTGTACTTTAAAAATATTAGAAATTGTTTTTATTAAATCCACCCCATTCGTTGCTACATCATCCAATCTTCCCAAAAATGGTGACACATAAGTAGCCCCAGCTCTTGCAGCAAATAAAGCTTGTGTTGCATTAAAAATAAGAGTTACATTTGTTTTAATACCTTCTTTTGATAATATTTTAACTGCTTTCAATCCCTGTGATGTCATTGGAATCTTTACTACCATATTAGAATGTATTGCTGCAATTTCTCTAGCTTCTTTAATTATATCTTCAGCAGTTACAGTTGTTGCCTTAATTTCTCCACTGATAGCACCGTCAACAATTGAAGTAATTTCTTTTATAACTTCTTTAAAGTCACGTGCTTCTTTAGCAATTAATGAAGGATTTGTAGTAACACCGCAAATAATTCCCATATCATTTGCTTTCTTAATTTCCTCTACATTAGCAGTATCAATGAAAAATTTCATATGAACCTCCCATACTTTAATTAATGGTTGAATTTTTGTATACTTATTTCTCAAACTCTATAAAAGTTATTTCAAACCTTTTTCTTTCATTTTGTGGAGATGAGGGAGCTAAGCCTTTTTTACTTTTTTCCTCATTCCCTATTTAGTTATTTTTAAGCACTTTAAAGCACTTTCTCATTTTTGCATTTCATTTATTTTTATTCCATTTTTTATAACTTTTTTTGAGGTTGCTTTAAAAATTGCATTAATTTTTCACATTGTCCAGAATACCTATAAGATATATTTTTTCCATTAATGACCTATTGTTATTTATAATTGTTATCTCCTCTGAAAATAAATTAGTATTTTTATCAATTCTTCCATAGATAAATTCCTTAATTTAAATTCTCATTAATTTCTCCTATTTCTGTTTCTTTCATACATAATCCATCCCTTCTTTTGTAAATTAAATTTACTTCAGAAGGGTTATAATCTTTCTTAATTATATCGTTTCCTCTCTTTTTTGTAAATACCTTTCCTTCATTTTCTTTTAATTTATCGTAACTACTAGGAAAACAAAATAACTTGCTTTCAAAAAGGTGCGAAATTGCTGGCACTTTATATATGTTTTTTTCGCCCTTTTGCTACTTACTCTATCAATTACCTAAATTTAATTATGAATTTTAATATATCAAGGCAAATATAATATACTAAATTTTTTCTTTTTCTCTTGTTTTTATTTTTTCATAATGATAATATTTGCTATACTCATTTATCATATATTTTTGTATTTTCCTTAATTCTCCCATTTCAAGCTTTTCAAATACATTATTTATGGTATCATAGTGTGGTATTTATTCTAATTCTATTTCTAGCACATTTGCGACAAAATTTTTATTTATTTTATCACAATGGAGTTTTACTTTTGCTTCCTTTTGTCTAGCATATCAATTTTTTATTGCGAAAAATTTTTATTCCTCAATACTGTTTATTTTATGCACAAATTTTTAACTACTACGAAACAAAATGATAACGAAAAAACAGCTATTCCCTTGAATAACCGTTTTTCTCAATCTCCCATGTTAGATTATTTTTCCTTCTCCTTATAAATATTGACCATATCTTTCAAACTCATCTTAGTTCCATAATTCAAAATAGCACTGGAATAAATCTTAATCGCAATTTGAGCAATCACTAATATGGTAACCAGCAAAATAGCAATCGAAACAATCACATCTGTCGTACTTGCCAATCCCATCATAATGCGAAAAGGCATACAAAATGGTGATGAAATTGGGAACAAAGAAGCAAATACATTTAGGCTACTAGTTGGATTCATCATGGTAAAATAAGATAGATAAAATCCTATAACAGCTAAAATAGCCACTGGACCATTAGCAGACTGTATATCTTCTGGTTTGCTTACTGTTGAACCTGTTAAAGCATATAACAAAGCATACGTAAAATATCCCAATATAAAATAGATAATCGTTATGATAGCCAAATACACTGTCATATTAGACATATCTAATGCCATATTCAATAATTCTGGGTCAAGAAATGATTTTGCACTTATTAAGGCAGTGGCTACAATCACTATCATTTGTAATAAGCCAACTACTCCAATTCCTATGGTTTTTCCTAATACAATCGTTCTTGGTGTCGTCGATGTAACTAATGTTTCCATGATTTTAGATGTCTTTTCTGTTGTAATGGAACTAGAAACTTGGTAAGCACAGAAATAAATGGCATAGAATAATACAATTGACATCAACATTATAACAAATACATTTCCTTTTGCTTCTTCTTCCTCTGTCTGTTCCAAATTAAATTCAAAATTAGGTGTGATGGATTGCAATTGTTGTGATGTTAAGCCCAATTTACTAATTTGCATATTGGTATATAGTGTGTTAATACTATTAACAATTTCTTCTGGCACCTTTTCCATCCTAGTTGTATTTTCTACAATATATCGAATTTTTACATTGTTTTGTTGTTTTTCAATTACAATCGCTGAACGAATTTCTTCGTCTTCTATTTTTTTCTTAATTTCTTCATAAGTATTTTTTCCAATTTCAATTTCATACCCTAAATCTACATTTTTTAATTGTTCTAAACTACCTTCAAAAATATTTTGTTCATCTACTATCAAAAGTTTGTCTTTGGTGTCTTCTCCTTTGATTGATTTTATAATATTAGGTACATTAAAACCAATTACGATTAATGCTAATATAATTAAAGTTGAAATGACAAAAGATTTTCTTTTTACCATATCTTTTATGGTAAATTTCATAACTGTTATAATATCTTTCATTTTTCTTTCCTTTCTATTCTATTTCTCTTTTCTTTTAATTTTAAAAAGAATCAAGTATCACTAGGCAAAATTTAGGAAAAAAACCGAGATGTACTTTGTGTACATTGAGGATTTTTTCTCTAAATTTTAACAACGTGAGATGCAGGATTATTTTTAAAATTACCCCACTTTTTCTATAAAAATATCATTCAAAGTCGGCTTCATAATCTCAAACTTATTCACCTTAATTCCCTTTGCCACTAATTGATTTAAAAGTTCGTGTGCTTTTTCTACCTTCTTAATTTTAATGGTATATTGATTATTTTTCTCATTTTCAATCTCCAACTCTTTGAACTCTTTTATATAAGTATCAATTTTTTGGTCTACATCTATCTCTACTCGATTGGCTGGATAGGTTTCTTTTATGTCTTTTAAATTCCCTTGTAATATGGTTTTTCCTTTGTTCAAAATTAGAATATCACTACAGAATTCTTCAATGGTAGCCATTTGATGGGCTGACATGATAATATATTTTCCCTTTTTTACTAAATCTATGATGATATTTTTTAATATTTCGGTATTGACTGGGTCTAATCCACTAAATGGTTCATCTAGCACCACTAATTCTGGATTATGTATGACAGCTGTCATAAATTGTATTTTTTGCTGATTTCCTTTGGAAAGCTTTTCAGCTGGCATCATGAGATATTCTTCTACTTTTAATTCTTTTGCCCATTTCTCGATTGCTTCTTTTGCCTCTTGTTGCTTCATTCCTTTTAATTCGGCAAAATACATTAATTGGTCCCATATTTTTACTTTGGGATACACTCCCCTTTCTTCTGGTAAATAGCCAAAATTGACACTTTTTCTGTCGACTGCTTTTCCATTCCAAGTAATTTCTCCTTCGTCTTTTTTTAGGATGCCTAATATCATTCTTATGGTTGTTGTTTTTCCTGCTCCATTGGTTCCCAATAATCCATAGACACCTGGTTTGTCTAATTCTAATGAAATATTGTCTACTGCTTTTTTTCCTACAAATGTTTTGGATACATTTTTTAATCGTAATCCCATTTTGAATCTCCTTTCAATTTATGATAATTTATAAACAAAGCTTCTTTTATAGAAAGAGGCATTGGTTTGTATGTTTCTGGTATTTTTCCCTTTTTAATTTTTTTCTATCTTATCATAAAAAGAAGTAATTATCAATATAAGTGCGTAAAACTACATAAAAATCTTATTAAAATCATGCTATGATTTTAACACAAATATGTACTCATGCATTAATAAATAAAAATCTCTATTTTGATTTTTATTCCACTTATTAGTCATTTTGCAATTATGTTGTTCTTTTATAATAATTTCTTTTAAACTGAAACCAGTTTGAATAAATATATTCATGACATAAAAACCTAAAGGAATAATGTTTCTATTTTTTCTAATATCTCCAATCATAATGCTACAAACTTTATTTTTCTTTAAAATCCTATAACACTCTTTTGAAAATAAATCTATTTGATTTAAGAATTCATCTAATTCTAATAATGATAAATCTCCTTTTATATCTTTACTATATTTTATTATATTGGCATATGGAGGATGTGCAAATATAAAATCTACTGAATTATCTGGTATAATTTGTTTTAAATTAACCGCATTACCTCTTAACAATTTTGGTTGGAATAGATTATTTGATTGAAAATTTATCCTACTATAAGCTAACTTTAACGTTTCTATATTAATATCTATTCCAACTCCTTTTCTATTTAACAATTTTGTTTCTATCATTGTAGTACCACTACCGCAAAAAGGATCTAAAATAATATCTGCTTCTTTTGTATATTTCAATATTAAATTTCTGGGGACTTGTGGTGGGCAATTACCTCTATAATCCCCTTTGTGTGTTGCCCAGTTGCCTCTCTCTTTAAAAGACCATATTGTTGTATTTTCTAATCTGAATGTGTCTGGTTGATTTTTCAATCAATATCCCTCCTTAATTGCCCTTTTATTTTCAATTACCTTTCTAAATAAAAATCTCTTTCATAATGCCTTTTTTCATATCTGAAATATTATAAATATTTGGCATGGTATTGAATGTTTCTCTTAAATTATTTTTTGCTTTTTTCCATCCTTTACCATCTGTAAACCATATAAATGTAACATTATCCATTTTTTCTATTTCTTCTTGTATCATCTTATAACTTCTAGCTGTTTCATTTAGTTTAGAACCTCCAACATTATAAAAATTAGTCTCTATTACATACAATTGATTATCTGTTTTTACAACATAATCAAATTTCTTCTCTGCCTTTTTATCCTTATGTTTTTTCGATATTTCTTCTAATTTCATTTCTACAGCTGTTAAATCTATATTCCACATTTCTTTCATTTTAGCTGTTTTTAATTCTTTAAAGTAATTATAATCCCTTATAAAACCAGCTTTTACTATATAACTTTCAACTAAGTCTTCCATAGCATGGCCTGTTCTATTTTTTCTTGCATTTGAATCAAGCCCTACTTCCACTCCTGTTACATAATCATATAAATTAGCAATTAAATGAGATTCCAACAATTCAAATATTCCTGTATTTCTCATAAATTTTATATAATCATCAATCGAATAATTCCTATTTTTGAAATTGAAATAATAATCTTCTAAAGCATCTTTTACTATTATGACATCATTTCTTTTTGCTATTAAAATTGGTATTGCTCTCAATACTTTTGGATATTCTTCTACTAATTCTTTAAAATCTCTCTCCACATTTTTACTACCAATTAAACTATTTAATAAATTCAATTCCTTTTTTATTTTATTCGCATTCCTATATACTTTATCGAAATCAGTATAGTATTTCCAACTAGAAATACTATCTTCAAATCCAGATAACCATTCTTCAAAATTTCTACTCATTATTCCCCTTTCTTTCTCTGTTTCTATTTTATTAACTTTATAATTTGTTACTACAATTTCTGATATTTTCCCTCTTCCTTGTGAATTGGCATTTATCATTCTATTGGCATATATTTCATTTATCTTGAATCCTTTGTATAGATGATCGAAAAACACATCTTCTTTATTTACATTTTTAGGATTCGAATTACTAAGCATTAGTTTTGCTCTTTTCTTATCTAATTCTTTGAAATATATCGCTAATTCTCTTTGATTTTCATCATTAAAATCCTCTTTCGTGTAAGATGTAAAAGCAGATGTTACATTTAATGGTTTATAGGGTGGATCGAAATACACAAATGTGTCTTCTGCAACATATTGAATACTTTCCTTATAATCTCCACATAGAAATTCAACATTTTTTATTAATTGAGATAATGCTTTCAAATTATTTTCATCACATATGGTTGGATTCTTATAACTGCCAATTGGGACGTTGAATTTCCCCTCTTTATTGACACGGTATAATCCATTAAAACATGTCCTATTTAAGTATATAAATTCTGCTGCTCTTTGCACATTGTTCTCATTTTCTTGTAATGTATAATTGTTGTATTGTTCTCTTTTATGATAAAAGTATTTTTTTCTCTTTTCTTGTGCTAATGGTAAATATTCTGTTTCCATTTTCTTTAATTGGATGATTAATTCTTCTACATTTGTTTTTATCACATTATATGTATTTATTAAATCTATATTTATATCAAAAGCATAGGCTTTCTCTATTTTGTACTCTTGCAATATGTCGATTAAAACAGCTCCTCCACCTATAAAGGGCTCTACATATGTTCGAATATGCCCATTTTTTAAGCCATCGGGATAGAGCTTCTCTAACTGCGGTATTAAACTACCTTTTCCCCCAGCCCATTTTACAAATGGTCTAATTTTTTCCGACATTTTTCTACCTCTTTCTTGTATTTTTTCTGATTTTATCATATATGAAATAATTAGGCAAGTACCACATGCAACGCATGTGGCACTATTTTACGCTATCTTCCTTTTCTTTTTCGAAATCACATTGGTAACAATCACAAAACCAATCGTAAACAGCAAAATGATACCCATATTCATTAACATTGGCTTCATCGATTCAAAATCAAACATCTCTAATGATTTCAATCTCTCATTGCTACTAATATAATAATAAGAAGGTAATATATGAGCTATTTTCAAGACCGAATCTGGCAACCATTCCATTGGCACAAAAGCACCACACAAAAAGCTCGAGCCCAATGCCACCACATTAACAATGCCATTAATCGCATTTTTATTGATAACTAAATTGCCAATCAAAAAGGCAATGGTAACTGCACAAATGGTAAACACGAATGAATTTGCCATATACATCAATCCATGAGTCGTAAACATGACATCACCTATTAAGACGAAACTTAGCACCACATAGAATATCCATAAACCAATTGCCAATAAAGTATTGGCTACTAATAATTGACGATTATGTGTTTTGTAATTCATACTACTAATAATCGTTCTTTTGGCTATTTTTTCTTCTTTAAAACTCGATAAAACTAAACAAATTACATACACACATCCTGCTAAAATACTATAGTTGGCAAAATTATAATAAAAAGCTGCTTTACTTAACTGATTCGTATCTAATCCAGAAGTAATTTCTACTTCTGTCTGTTTCGCTAATGTTTCATTTATTTTTTCGATTAATTCTTGCTCATTCTCTATATTTTTCTGATATAAATTAGCCACTTTAACATATCTTTCTAACATCATTTCTGCCAAACTTGCTTGATAATCCCCTGTGCTTTTTATTTCAATATTAGGATTTCTACCAGCTAAAAAATCTTCTCTATAATGTTCTGGTATGTAAATAATATAATTGACATCTCGATAAAACAAAGCATCATCAATGGCTTGTTCATCTTCTTTAATCTCTTTTATTTTACTATTTTTTTCTATGTACTCAATTAGGTTTTGGGTTATTCCTTCTTCTTTATCTTGGTTTATGATGAAAACATCTGGCTCACTTGCTACAAAATTTGTACTATTTTCACTCGTTTGCATATTAAAGCCACCAAATCCAATCAGAAATGCTGTATACATGATAATTGGTACTTTGCATTTATTTAATACTTTTAAAAATGTTTTAAATACGGTCATTTTTATTTCCTTTCTTTTTCTCTATCATTTATAGTAAAGTTTATTATATTTTTTATGCAGTAATAATTCGGGGGGGACCGACAAATTATAGACTGTTACCAAATTTTATGGAAAATTTGGTCTACAGTCTGTTATGCAGTTGGGAATTACAAATAAAAAATATAATAAACTATTTATAAAATATTAAACAAAAAATTATAATCTTTCAAATTTTTGCTTTCTCAAACTAGCATACGACAAGGCAATCATAATAATTGCAAAAGCAAGTAAACTAGCAATATTAAAGAAATATCGGTCAAATGTATCATAATAATATAGAGCATAAAAGCCATCTGTTATCATACTAGCAGGATTCATTTGATTCACAATTGGTAAATTTTTATCTACGATGTATTTCATGGTAATTCCCATCATTCCTGATAAGAAACAGCCTAACATAGTGACAGAAATAACAATTCCTGTTTTGACCGTTTCATTGGTTTTTAATAATGCTCCAATGGCTACTCCCATCGATAATCCAGCTAAGCTTCCAACAGCTCCTAATAAAATAATGAGTGGCAAATTACTTCCATAATCCACTTTTAAAACAAATACGGTATATACGAATAATAATGCTAATCCAATTAGCTGTGCCACATAAGATGCCAAAACACTGCCAAGTACTACTTTTCCTTTTGTTATTGGTGCAACCGATACTCTTTTTCCGTTATGACTCATATTGGCTAAATTTTGATTAATGGCTACCATACCAAGTATACCACCATATAGACAAGTCATAGCAATTAACGTATAAAATTCTATCATCGTATAACTTAAATGATTCCTTGACACATTTTCAATTTTCGCTTCTTGATTTTGTACCATTTCTAATACATCTTTGTAGATTTTTTCATAATCTACATGATAATTTCCAGCTGTCATTTCTTTTTTTATTTCAGTTTCAGCAAGATTGCCCACTATTTCGTTCGTTTGTGTTATTTCTTCTGTTACCTGTTTCAAAATCGTTTCATTGATTCCACTCGATTGAAAAGTGACTTTTGGTGTGTGTTCTTCTAGTTTCATATAGCCTGTTATTTCACCATCTTGTAATAATTGTTTTGCCTCTTCTTCTGTCGTGTATTTCGTATCAAATAATCTATCTTCATTTTCTGCATCACTTAAAGTGGCAAATGCTTCTTTCCATATTTCATTATTTTTAAAATCCTCATTTTCTATGATGGCTATTTTTATAATGTCTAATTTTTCGCTATTTTCAATATTAGAAAAGGCCATGTTAAAAAATGTTCCGAAGAATGATAGGAAAGGCATAAGTCCAAAATAGTAACATTTTATTTCTAAAAAGAGTTTTTAGGGCATATTTAAAATTATGAATAAACATTAATCTCGAAGCTCCTTTCCTGTTAATTCTAGGAATACATCATTTAAGGTTGGCCTTTCGGAATAAATTTTATTGTATGGAATATTTTCTTTTTTTAGGTAATCCATTAAGTCTACCAAATTATTTTTTCCTTGTTTATAAGTGACAAGCAATACATTTCCATGGTAAGTTATTTCGTCTACTGTTTCCATTTTCTGAATTTGTTCGATATGTTTTGTTGCTAAATCATTTACTTCTACTGTTACTTTTTCTTCTATTTTGGCTAGTTCTTTTAGTTCATCAGCTGTTCCAGTGGCTAACACTTTTCCCTTATCTAAGATGATAATTCTATCGCATATAATTTCTACTTCCTCCATATAATGCGTCGTATATACAATGGTTGCTCCCTTATCTCTTAATTTTTTAATGCCATCTAATATGTTGTTTCTACTTTGTGGGTCTACGGCAACAGTTGGCTCATCTAAAAAGATTAATTCTGGTTTGTGAGCAATTCCACATGCTATATTTAATCTTCTTAGCAATCCTCCTGATAATTGCTTTGGATAGAATTTTCTAAATTCCTCTAGACCTACTAATTCAATTGCTTCGTCTATGCATTGTTTTCTTTTGGCTTTGTCTTTGATATATAACCCACAAAAATAATCTATATTCTCTTGTACGGTTAGTTCCTCAAATACAGCAACATCTTGAAATACCACTCCTATTTTAGCTTTGATGTCATAGGCATCTGGCTTCATTTCTTTCCCAAATATTTTAATTTCTCCTTCACTAAAGTTTAATAGTGATAAGATACAATTGATGGTGGTTGATTTACCGCTTCCATTTGGTCCCAATAGACCTAGTATCTCTCCTTGTTTTACTTCTAAGGATAATCCATCAATGGCTTTTAATTCTTTGTATTGTTTGGTTAAATTTTTGATTTCAATCAAATTTTCCATTTTTATTTCTTTCCTTTCTTTAGATAGCAATTTAATAATTACAGCATATCACTTGTTTGTTCTTTTGTCTATGGTTTGGTGAAATTTTATTGTGAATAACAGTACATAAGTTACTACCTATAACATACATAAGAACAAAAAACAACTTGATGCCTCTCCAAAAGTACATCAAGCCCTAATGATTTAGACTAGGTCATGCCTAATCTTTATTATATTTTTTCCCCTGCTGATTCAACATATCTGTTTTTAAATCATACAGTTTTTGTGACAAATCCACATAGTATTTCTGTGGATTTTTCAATCGCTTTACCTCTTCCCATAAAGTAGCCATTTGTTCTTTGGCATATTGTGCTATTTCCTTCAAAGTAGGTGTTCGGTAAATTAATTTGCCATTTTCAAATATCTTTTCTTGTAATTGTTTTACCACATAATTATTCAGTGTTTTTCTCTTCCAAGTATTATGTTGGTCAAATATTTCATATTCTCCCTCTGGTTCTCCCTCTTCTTTTAGCATAATAACATCTGCTAATGCATAATTGGTATTCTTATCATAAAAACGACATATCTTTTTAAATCCAGGATTCGTAATTTTTTCTACATTTTCACTTATTTTTATTTTAGGAATTATGTTTCCCTCTTTTTCTATCGCTGCTAATTTATAAACGCCTCCAAATACCGCATCACTTTTGGCTGTGATTAAATTTTCTCCTACCCCAAAAGAATCTACTTTTGCCTCTTGCTCCAATAAAGAAGTGATTAAATATTCATCTAAAGAATTAGTCACACATATTTTGCAATCTGGATATCCTGCTTCATCTAATATCTTTCTTATTTTTTTCGATAAATAAGCTAAATCTCCACTATCTAATCTGACAGCAACTGGTCTAATTCCTTGTGGTTTTAGAATTTCATTAAATACTTTGATAGCATTTGGTAATCCACTTTCTAAGGTATTATAGGTATCAATCAAAAAAGTACAGCCATGAGGGTATAATTCTGCATAAGTTTTAAAAGCTTCATACTCGCTATCAAAGCTTTGAATCCAGCTATGTGCCATCGTTCCACTTGCTGGTACATCAAATTTTTGTGCTGTTAAGGTACAAGAAGTTCCTACTGCTCCTCCTATGATAGCTGCTCTTGCCCCGTAAACTGCTGCTGATATGCCATGAGCTCTCCTTGCACCAAATTCCATAACTGGTCGTCCTTGTGCAGCATTGACAATTCTACTGGTTTTAGTTGCAATTAAACTTTGATGATTGATGATTAATAATAAAACGGTTTCTAATAATTGGGCTTCTATTAATGGAGCTTTTACCGTAATCAATGGTTCATTCGGAAATACTACTGTTCCTTCTGGAATCGCCCACATATCTCCTGTAAATCTAAAATTTGATAAATATGATAAATATTCTTCTGAAAAAATCTTTTGACTTCTTAGATAGGCAATATCTTCTTCTTCAAATTTCAAATTTTGTATGTAGGCAATCACTTGCTCTAGACCTGCCATAATAGCATATCCTCCATCATCTGGTACTTTTCTGAAAAAGATGTCAAAATAAGCCATCTCATTTTTATTTTTGGCAAAATATCCATTTGACATCGTAAATTCATAAAAGTCTGCTATTAGTTCTATTTTTTCTTTTTCCATCGTTCTATTCTCCCTCTATTTTTCCAATGTTTTTAGATTGCTAAGTTTTCTACTAAATGAATTCCTGCTTGTTCCATGAATTTGAATGCCATTTCATTATACTTTTCTCTCTTATGATTTGGACCTTCATAGGTTTCTACTGCATTTTTAGGTATCGTAATTTTTATCTCTCTATCTTTTTGGTCAAAATAATTTTGTAATGGTATCGCTAAATTCAAAATGCAAATATCGGTACAACATCCTATGATAATTATTTCTTTTAAATTTATCATTTTATCAATATTTCCTAAAAAATCAGGAGCATATACCGTACTCGTTGAATTTTTCTGATACACGAAGGCATCTTTTTCAAATGGTTTCAATTCCTCTATTAACTCTGCCTCTTCTGTCCCTTCTACACAATGTGCTGGATATCGATTAAATTCTCTACAATTTTTTTTATGGGTATCTTTTATAATGGCAATTGCTTCTCCTTCTTTTTGCATGTGTTCCATTAATTTAATATGTTCTGGAACAATATGCTCAATATAAGAATCTGCCATGGCTCCTTTTTTTACAAACCCATTTACCATATCTACATTAATCAATAATTTTTCAATTTCTTTCCATTCTTTCATTTTCTCCATTATGCTAGTTTCTTACTAACACCTATCTCCCTTCTTTTTATTATTTTATTGTTTATTTTCTTCTGTGTACTTTTTTCTTTTTTCTTTTCTTTGTTTTTTTCTATTTTCAATTTTCCCCCTATAATAATAAATGAAAATAATGGTTAGAATTAATAGGATTAAGGTAATTTTATTTTTTAAAATTTCTACCATTACCCCAAATTTTCTTATCTTAAATTGATATTTTCCCTCTATTTTTTCATATGTTATTTTTTCTTTATCCTCAGAATTGTTGTTATCCCCTTTTGTTTTGTATTTCTTTACCCCATTTTCTTCTATCATTTCAGTAATTCTATGGGTAACAATCGTCCCTTCTTGTGAAAAAGAAATAATGTCATTTGTCTTTATTTCATCTTCTGAAACTTCTTTTACCAATATGGCATCTCCTGTCATAATCGTTGGTTCCATACTTCCTGATACAATTACAAAACTTTTATAACCAAAAAAATCAGGTATTTCATTGGGGTCTATAAATGATTTAATGATTAATGTAAAATTAAAAATAATAATGGGGATTAATATCATGTAAAGAATGGTACTAATTACCTTTACTATGATGTGTATTCTTTGTTTTTCCTTTTGAATCTTGTCGATTTTATACATCGTTTACTCCTTGTCTTTTGTTTTCTTTATCTATTATTCTGGCAACCGCTATATTACTTTTAAATTTTAGCGTAAATGATATAGTTTTTCATTTAATTTCGGATAAATATTTTGTTTCATCCATGTTTCTGTTTAAACCTTTTCAATTTCCTCTATCGGAATCCATTTCACCCCACTATTTTCATCTTGCTTAATATGTAACATTTCTTGTTCCTCGACTTCTAAAAGATACGTTACATTCAAATGCAAATGAGAAGATACATACTTTCCTCTTTTTACATGTCCATTTACGGTTAAGATTTC
This sequence comes from uncultured Clostridium sp., assembly GCA_948470605.1. GTDB lineage: Bacteria > Bacillota > Clostridia > TANB77 > CAG-508 > CAG-269. Next base: position 13,676 of record CAOKPI010000019.1, read on the forward strand.
TAAGGAAAATATATGATTATTATTTAAAACTTTTACATTTTTGACACCAGTTTCTTCTTTCAATTCTTTGACTGCTACCTTTAATAAATCTGCCTCTCCATCGCTATGTCCACCCGTCCAAGCCCATGATTGATAAATATTGTGGTATACCATTAATACTTTGGTTTTTTCTTGATTTACCACCCAACTAGAGGCTGTAAAATGAACCAATTCATTATCCCTTGTTAAGATATTGTCAAATGTATGAATATCCTTAAGCATCGTTTGTTTGTCTCTTTTTTCTTGTTCATTATATGGCTCATAACTCTCTATTTTTTTCTTTAAATCTACTAAATTCATACGGTTCTCCTTTTGGGACATGGGGACGTAGATAATGTCCCTAATATAAATCTATCAACTTAATGTGTTAAATATTATTTTTGCAACACCGCATAAGCGACCAAAGGGACATTATCTACGTCCCCGTGTCCCACTATTCTGTTCTTAGTGCTTCTACTGGGTCTCTTTTACTTGCCATTTTAGCTGGAATCAAACCTGCTATCATGGTCAATAACATACTAATTACTACCAATACAACCCCTGCTACTGGTGGTACCATAGCATTCACTGTCACACCTGCCACAGCATAAATGATAGCATTAATTGGTATGGTTAATAACACCGTTATGCCAATTCCCAATAATCCTGAAATCAATCCTACAATAAAAGTTTCGGCATTAAATACTCTAGATATATCTCTTTTAGAAGCGCCAATCGCTCTTAAAATTCCAATTTCTTTGGTTCTTTCTAATACAGAAATATATGTGATAATTCCTATCATGATAGAAGATACAATCAAAGATATTGCTACAAAAGCAATTAACACATAACTAATGGTATCAATAATTTGACTCACGGATTTCATCATAAGTCCTATCATATCAGTATAATTGATGACATTTTCTTCTTTTCCGTCATCTCTTTGTTTTTGATTATAGGCTTCAATGGCTTCTGCTATTTTATCCTTTGCTTCAAAATTCTTTGGGTAAATTTTGATTGCCGTTGGATTGTCTAAATCAATGGCAGCTAATTTTTGTAAATTCTTTTCATAACTAGCCTCTTTGTTAGCGGTATATGCCTCCATCATTTTTGCGATTTCTTCACTATTCAATCGACTCATTGCCATTCTTTGTTGTTGTGTTAAATTTGCCATAGTATAATTTTCTTTTTCTTCCTCAGTTGGAAATTTTAAGCCAGAAAACACATTGGTTTCTTTCTTTTCTTTTTGCTCTTTGACGATTTCTGCTTCATTGGATTTTTGGATGACATATTCTTTTAATTTTTTGGTATATCCAATACCACTTGTTACAGATGTGGAAGCAACACTTTCTTCATTTTGCTTGATAATTCCCACAATTTTGATACTTTCTGCGTCTTTTATTTTTTCTTTTATATAATCTTCATTATCCTCTTGATTCATCCATAAGCCATTTTGTTTTTGATAATAATCAGAGTTCAATAATAACTTAAAAGATAAGTTTAATAATTCATCATAAGTATAGGAAGTAGGTTCTCCGTGCTTCTTCTATCTTTTCTCCATTTTCTACTGCTTTCCATTTGTCTTTTAATTCGTCTTGATTTTTTAAGCCCAAAGAATATAAGGTGTAATCGTCAATTCTTCCATCTTCTTTTAAAATTAAAACCACTTCGTTATATTCTTTTGGCCAATTACCTTTGACCAAATCAAATTGTGTTTCTAGCAAACTTTGATTATCTAACATCTCAATCCATATATCGGTATTGGTCATCATAGAGCTTCCCATCATAGATGCCACAGAAGAATTATTTTGTGCTTCTATCATTTCTCCCATACCAAATGCATTCATAACGGTACTTGGATTTACTTTTACAATGCCATCTTGTGTATTTTCTTTATATAAATTGATGGCTAAATCATATCCATATTCAATACTATTACTATGGTTGGTTATGTCATTATTTTCCTCTTCTAAATATTTTTTCAATTCTTCTAAGTTATTATTTTGTTTTTTATTGGAAAGAGTGGTTATCATCTCATTCATAATATCAGCAGAATACGCTTTTCCTTCTTCTTGGTTTTCATTTTCTTCTACCGTTCCCATCATAGATTCCATCATGCTAGACATATCGATGGCAGAGTCTTCTATCATAATGGGATAAGAAGATAAGGTATCTTCTTCTACTTTATTAATATAGTTTTGTACACCTGTTGATATGGCTAATATCAAAGCGATACCAATAATTCCAATGCTTCCTGCAAAAGAGGTTAATAGTGTTCTTCCTTTTTTGGTCATTAAATTATTTAAACTTAATCGCAAAGCCGTAAAGAATTTCATAGAGGTTCTTCCTGTTTTAGCTTGCATTTCTTCTTTCTCTTGGTCTTCTTTGGTAAATGGCTTTGAGTCATCTGTGATGACTCCATCTAATATCTTCACAATGCGAGTAGAATATTTTTCCGCTAATTCTGGATTGTGTGTAACCATGATAATCAACTTATCTTTGGAAATTTCCTTTAAGATTTCCATAATTTGTACACTGGTTTTCGTATCCAAAGCTCCTGTTGGTTCATCTGCCAAAATAATGTCTGGGTTATTTACCAAAGCTCTTGCAATTGCTACTCTTTGCATCTGTCCACCAGATAGTTGATTTGGCTTTTTATGAATTTGTTCTCCTAAGCCAACATCTTGTAACACTTTAATGGCTCTCTCTTTTCTTTCCTTCTTGGAAACGCCTGAAATCGTCAGTGCCAATTCCACATTAGATAAAATAGTTTGATGTGGTATTAAATTATAACTTTGGAACACAAATCCAATGGAATAATTACGATAAGCATCCCATTCTTTATCTTTGAATTTTTTCGTAGACTTTCCATTGATTACTAAATCGCCAGAAGTATATCGGTCTAATCCTCCTATAATGTTTAATAAAGTGGTCTTTCCACAACCACTTTGTCCTAATATTGATACAAATTCACTTTTTCTAAATTCAATATCAATGCCCTTTAAGGCTTTGACAGTCGAATCTCCTGAAACATAGTTCTTCGTTATCTTTTCTAACTTTAACATTTTTACCTCCTATTGAAAGACATGTGACAAGAGGGTCGCCCCTTTTTGTCACAAAAAAAATAATGTAATTTTAATTCATTCTTTTTAGTCTATTTTTTGTGACAAAAAGGGACGACCCTCTTGTCACATGTCTCAATTATCCCTATTTTCTAAACAATTTATTAAATAAGCTTTGATTATCATCTTCTTTATGATGTTTTCCCTTTTTCCTACTTCTTTCTATTAATGCTTCTATACTTTCTTCATCATCAAATACGTTTTCTTCTTTCTTTTTAGGTTGCTCTTGAATTTTTTGTTCCTCTTGGTATTCCTCTTCTTCGTCATATTGTACATTTTCATAACCATCTTCTTGGTCTTCTTCATCCGATTCGCTTAATTCTTCATCTTTATATTCTTCCTTTTGTTCCTCTTCTTCATTTTGCACTTTGTTATCCTCTTCCTCATATTTATCTTCGTAATAATTTACATTTTCTTCTATTTCTTCTATTTCGTCTATTGTTTCTGATTCTTCTTCTGACTCTTCTAATTTAAGTTCTGATAAATCTCTTCCGCACTTTTCAGATACTTCTTTTTGAAATACCTCATAAATATTTTTGATTCCTTCTATTCTCCAATAATTTGAATTGATAACCGTTCCCATACTAATATTAACATTGTTTACTTCTTCTTCAAAGTTTTTCTCTTTATCTTCAATATTTTTTAAATAGGTATTATTGTATAATTCTCTATATGCTTTTTTCGTGGCTTTATTACTTACCTCTTTTAAGATTAATTCATATAAATTTTTAATCTGCATCATATCTAATTCAAAATTACTACATGCCTCTATCATCATCTTCTTATGTGCTCTTGCTCCACTAATTGTTGTCATTCTTTCATAATCTAAAAATCCTACTATATATTCTTTACTAGCTTTCAAAAAAGCTAATTTTAGACTCGTATCTCTTAGAGTCTTTTTGTATTTGTTTAATTTGACGAATTCATTGTCTGTCTCTGCTAGTAGTTTTTTCATCTTATCATAAACTAAGGCATAGCATTCTGCTTCTTTTTCTGCAATATCAATTCTAGTATTGATAGCCTTTTTCAATACATCTTCATGAAAAGCAACTCTCTCGCTTTTACCATTTTTTATCATAATTCTTAAGGCTTCTTGTTTGACTTGTTCTTTTTCAGAATTGATAAAATCTTTTAATTTAATGACATCCTCTACATCAATTCCTAAAAATGCTTCATTCATTTTTTTAATATATTCTATATGATTGGCTTCTCCTATTCTTCTTGCCTTTTCACATTTATTTCTAATTTTTTGTTTTTGCGAAAAATCACTTAGATATTGAATAAATTCTCCCCTAAGTTCTTTTAATTTTCCATTATTTTTATCTAATGCATTTTCTATTTTTACTAATTTATTTTCTAATGTTTTAGCATCTTCACCTAAATCAGTAAATAACTGTGCTCTGTCATCTTCGCATTTTTTATTGGCTCTGTATAACTTTTCTTGCTCCTTTTGTAGATTTTCTATTTTTCTTACTGTATCTTCAAATTCTTGTATTACTTTTAATACTTTTTCAGTCATAATTTGATAGTTTTCCACTTGAATAATTAGTTCTCTGTAATTTTCATTATTTTTTCTTACATTATAATTTTTATCAAGTTCTAAAACTTGCTCCATATATCTTTCTAAAACAATGGCACTTCTCTCATACATTTTGACGTAACCTCCAAAATTCTACATTTCTTCTTATGAATATTTTCTCTCATCTTTTTATTTTAATTTTCTTTTTTCTATTTTGTATATTGTAAAAGCTATTAACATACCAATACTTGCTGTTATCAATTGTGTCAATCCCATCGCCATTTGCAAATTTGTTACTAATTTAGCTGGAAAAATCCCAAAAACATTTAATATTTCAAAAAAACCAAAAATCACAAAAACTTTTACAATGATTCCTAACACGCCAGCTGAAAAATAATTCTTCTTTTTTTCCAATAAATTCAGCTTATAGAAATAGATTAATGCTAGGTTTCCCAGCCAAATAGCTGGTATCATATACACCATGTAAACAGAAGCTGTTCCAAACACATATCCACCTAACACAGTTGATATACTTGGCATAGTAACAATTCCTATTATCTTTTTCCAGCCTTTGATATGAATAGCAGAAATAATTAATGCTGTATTGACAATAGAACCTACTATGATTTGTGAATAATTAGCTACCACACTTTGTTTCCCAAATACCATTTGAATTAGTTGGGCTAAAAATGTGGGAACTAAAAATGCGATGGCACCTATTATCATGGTTTGTATGATATCTACTTTTTCTGAAAAGTCATAGATACTTTTGTTTAATGTATTTTCTTTTTCCATCTTCTTACCTTCTTATTTTTCTAATTTTTTCTATTATATCGAAAAAAGACAAAAAAGTCTATACCTAAATTTATTTTATTTGGGACATGGGGACGTAGATAATGTCCCCATTCTTAAAATAAAGTTCGAATCTTTTTAATCAAATAATGACTTCCTCCATCTTGGTTATCCTGAACATTTTCCATCATGCTAACAATCAGCCAATCATTGCCATCTGCTCGATTCACGGTAAAGCAATCAAACCAGCCCAGAGTTCCACTATTGGTATCCTCACTCGATGCCTTCAACTCTGCGGTTCCCGTCTTTCCTGCTATGGTAGTTCCACTGATTTTCATGTCATTGGCTGTTCCTTCTTTATTTTCCACAACTTGAATTAAGGCTTCTTTTATCGTATTAGCAACTTCTGAAGAAAAGACATCTGGTTTGAATATTTCTCCCCTTTGGTTACTTTGTGCCTTACTTTCATCATATTCAAGATATGGTTTTATCATACTACCACCATTGGCAAAAGCAGAATAAATCGATGCCATATGAATCGGATTGACTAGAATACTTCCTTGTCCATAGCCAGAATCCGCTAATTTCGTTTCTCCTTGTATTCGATTTCCATTTTGACTGGCATATTGCGATTTTGCTAAAGCCAATGGAAATTCTATGGTTTCGTTAAAGCCTAATTTATCTAGATTTTCCGCTAATGAATCGGCTCCTATTTTTAAAGCAGTTTGTGCAAAATAAATGTTGTCAGAATGAATTATGCCATTTAATAAGTTTTTGGCTCCCTTATAACCAGTTAAAGTAGTAACTTGATAATTTCCCCAAGAAGAATCTTTTTGCCAGCTGGTTCCTGTATAGCCAAAGTCCTCATTGGCATCCACTTTTCCTGTGGTCAAACCAATCGCACCTGTGATTGGTTTAAAGGTAGAACCTGGACAATATTTCTGTATGAAACGATTATACAATGGTTGATTGGCGTCATGATTTAACTCTTCCCACTGCTTAGTTGTCATACCTACTACAAAATCATTAGAATCAAAAGTAGGCGTGCTTACCAAGGCAAGCAATTCCCCTGTAATAGGTTGCATGACAACAAAAAAGCCTTTGTCTTTTTCCATTTGTTGATATATTTTGGTTTGCAGGCTGGCATCTATGGTAAGCTTCACATTTTGTCCCTCTTTTTTGCTTTGCTTCTTAATTTCACTTAATTTATTTCCATTGGCATCTGTGATATAAATTTCAGTTCCATCGATGCCTCTCAATGTTTCTTCATATGCTTTCTCTAAGCCAGATTTTCCAATGACACTATTGGTATGATAACCCTTTCCCTCTTTTTCTGCTAATTCTTCAGTATTGATATCTTGTACATAACCAATTAAATGCCCTGCTTCTTTTCCTAGTGGATAGACTCTTCCTTCTTCGGTATTGACCATAACACCAGGTATTTGAAGTAATGCTTCTTTTACTACGGTATTGCTTTGCGTTAGTTTCTTAATGGGAACAAAAGTATCTTCTTTTACCCAAGAGGCTTGTAATTGTTGGTTAATGTATTCTTCTGAAACACCTGTCAATTTCGCTATTCTTGCAATATTTTGTTCTTTGTTTTCTCCTAATTTTCCGGGAACAATTCCTGCTGATAAAAGCATTCCATCTGTTGCTAATTTTTTATCATTTCGGTCTAATATATCTCCTCTTTTTGCTTTTATGGTGGAAATTCTTACCTTTTCGTTGTCTCCTAATTGAGGAAAAATAAAGCTAGGAGACCATTTTAATTTGTTTTCTCCCTTTTCTTTTACGACGATAACGGTGTTATCAAATTCCACTTCTCCTGCTGCTGTATACATTTTTTGATGATAAGCTATTTGATATTCTTCGTTTTGTTTTTCGATTTTACTGATTTGTACAGTTATATTACTACTATCCATTCCTTCGTATATATTTTTGTTTTTCGTTATAAAGTCTTGTTGGCTCATATTGATAGCGGTTACCTTTTGATACATAGCTTCATAGTTTTTTTCGTTTATTTTTCCTACAAAATCAGTTAGTGTTTGCTTGATTTTTTCTTCGACTTGTCTATGGATTAGCCATACTGTCATTCCTATTCCAATCACTACTAAAACCACTGAAATAATTACTAGCTTTATTTTCTTGTTTTTCAAATTTCTCATCCCCTTTATCTTTTCTATTATTTGGGACATGGGGACGTAGATAATGTCCCTAATATAAATTCTGCTATCAACTTAATGTGTTATGTATTATTTTTGCAATACCGTGTAAGCGACCAAAGGGACATTATCTACGTCCCCATGTCCCAACGTCCCCATGTCCCATAAATCTCATTTTCAGCATACTCCTCTGGCTTTAATCCCAATCTTGTTTTCATATAGCTAATCAAGCCGATAGAAATGATTAACAATACAATTCCAATGATAACAAAGCTATTGGCTGTATTCGTAATTCGCAACAAATAAGAACCAAAAAAGCTAATTGTCGCTCTCAATATGTTTTTACTAATCGCATTGACAGCATAAATCTGTGTTAAAATTCCTTCTTTTGTAAAATTTCCTAAATATCTTGATACTAAAACCTCACTCATTCCCTTTGAAATATGAAGGAAAGGCAAACAAATGATAACAGCTAATACAGTTACCTCACTAGAAATATGAATAGCTCCTATGATACCTATCGTTAAAATAGCACCAGTCATCATTCGTAAAATCGTAGACAAGGAACGGTTTCGAAAACGATTATGGAATTGAACTTGTTTGTTGGCTCCCATCGAAGAGAAAATTCCTACATAAGCCGTTATCATGGTTATGATTTGTTCTGGAATTCCAATATCCACTAATAAACTATTTCGATACGTTCCCATTAGGCAAAAAATCCCCCAAGTAATACCAGCATATAGGAACAAACTTCTCAATCGTTGGGACTTTATAATAAATTTAATTCCTTGCATTAACTCTTGTGTATAATTTTTAATAGATGGTTTCTGTTTCTCTTTTCTTTCCTCTTCGATATCTCTAAATCCTAACGATATAACTGTCGCTGCTATGGTAATACATAAGCTTGCTATCATAGGAATATAGGGATGGATAACATATAAAAATCCCGCACAAAAAGAGGTACAAGCATTTAATAAAAAGTAGTTTCTACGTCCCTTTCCCTCTAGTTTCGAATAAATATCTCCTTTTTTCTTGGTTTCTGGAATCGAGTATCGAATTAAAGTAGTGTCTGATATATCTTTTAAGGAAAAACACATAGCACTAATGAATTGGGCAAAAATAAGAGTTCCCAAATTCTCGCAACACATAATTAAAATAACAAATATACTATTGAATACATTGGCTAAAATGGTGCATCTTCTTGTTCCGATTCTATCTACTATGATACTGGCTGGTATTTGGAAAAGAATCATAAACACAGCATAAAAGCCCGTACTTAAAACAATATCAGCACCATTAATATGTTTTACTTGTGTTAAAAATAAAAATTCAGCTGCATAATAAAAAACCAAATCTACACCGATTGCTCGATAAAGAGAATAGATTTTCATATTCTGTTTTCTTGCTTTTGTGATTTCTTCGTTCATTGGTATGTTTCTCCTTTGTCTATTTCATAAAATTTATAATTTGCTCTGCTAGTATTTCTTCTTTTCCTGTATAACTATGGTTCGCTCCTTCTATATAATCAATATCTTTGTTTGGGTTAGTAATACTATGATTGACTATCGCAACTAATTCATCTGCTTTTTGCAAAATCATTTCCTTGTCATTGCCCCATCTCATAAATAGAGGAACCGTTATGTGATTTAATGTTTTAAGTTCGGTATCTTCTCCATAATTAGCAAAATCAATTTCTTGGTAATCACGTGCATATCTTAGAAATGTTTTGACACTGATAGGATGAATAAAAGCTTCTTTTGGCATAAATTCTAGCTTTTTTCCTTGCTCCTGTTTGTCTTCTGCTAATTTTAAGTATTCCTCAAATTTATCTCCTAAATAAACTTTTAAGGCATTGGGTATATCTACCAAAGAAAGCAAAATCATACCTTTTATATTTTCTAAAATGTCGTCTTCCCTTTCTTCTTTTAATTCGTTGTAGGTATATACTATTTTTGTGCAACCTAAGCTATGTCCTTGTAAATAAATATTGTGGTAGCCTAATTCTTTTAATTTTAAAATAGCTCCTACGATATCTTCATAACCTTCTAAAACATCTTCGTAAGATGTTCCTGCTAATTTTTCTACCTTTCTTCCTTCTATATTTTTTTTGATATATTTGACTAGTTCGCTCCCTCTATTGTTAAAACCAAAATAATCGATTCCTGCTTGGTTTGCTTTTTGAGCTATGATTTCATCTCTTTTTTTGAAACAGTTACTAGCCATTCCGTGTATGGCTAATATGACGTCGTCTTGCGTGTTTTCTTTGCTTTGCCATAAAAATCCATTTAATAACACGCCATCGGTTGCTAAAAAGTTTACTTTTTTCATTGGTATCACTTCCTTCGTTTTTCTATGTGCATTATACACTTGTTAGTTTGAAATGTCAAAGTTTATTTTATTTTAAAAAAAAGTATACATTTCTGTATACTTTTACTAGGTAGATTTTTCAAAAATAAAAAGAGTAAATCTGTAAGCCGGGTTCTGTCTTTTAAAATAGTCATTTATCTAGGATATATATTGCTATATATCTCAAGCCACGCAAGTTAGAAGGCGCCGAGCAGGCTTAATCTTCTATTTAGGTGTTGCTTCAGATGGGGTTTACACTGACCCATTATGTCACCATAATGGCGGTGAGCTCTTACCTCGCCTTTTCACCCTTACCACGACGTCGGAGTGAATTCCGTACGTATGGCGGTTGTTTTCTGTTGCACTTTCCTTAAGGTCACCCTCACTAGACGTTATCTAGCATCTTTGCTCTGTGAAGCCCGGACTTTCCTCTCGTAATTCCTTTCGGATATTTACCAGCGACTATTCAATTTACTCTGTTTTTTATTATAACATAAAATTTTAAAAAATTATAGTGTTGTTTTTAATTTATTAAAATCTTCCTATTATTTTATCTTCCTCCTCGGTTCTTTCGATTTCTTGTTGTTTTAACATTTCCGCTAATTGAACAAAATACATTTCTACCTCTCCCACTGTTGTTTCTTCTGTTATTGGCATTCATAAGATAACAACATTATCTGGGTATCTATCATTATAGCTTAAAGAAAATGAACGTTCTTTAAATTTTCTATTTGTTTCATTATCTTCACTTTCTCTTCTACATATTAACAATAGACTTCTTCCATCATCTATAAACCATACTCTTTTTTCTCCTACATTATCTCCATTGTTTCCTTTTCTTTCTTCTAATAGAAATAATATATCTCTGTTGGCTTTAGACAAACTATCCCAATTTAACATTATCCATGCATACCCCTTACCTGCATCTTCAAAAGTCGGTCTATTTAAAAAATATTCTTTACCTCTCACATCTTCTTTTTCTGTTGGTTTTACTCCTTGTGGTAAAACATTTTTTCTATTAGCACTACTCATTACAGTTTCTATCCCTTTAGCTCTAAATATTTTGCAAGCTTTTCTTAATGGTTTTTCTACGATTAAATCTATAATCTCATCTCCATCTTCAGCTTTTAATAAATTTCTTCCTATACTTGCATTTGGTTCTATATCTTTGATTCTCTGATTTTTCTCTTTTTGAGACAATTTTTTATTTTTCACTTTTACATATTTTAATATGTCTTTTATCATGAATAATTCCACCTCTCTAATTATATTATAATCTTACCATAACTTTGCAAATACTTTCTAAACACATTATATATTATTCATTTCTTCTAATAAATTCTTATATTTTATTAAAAACACAGACGTATCTTGTAAGTTCACAGCATTTTGTAGTTCATTCAACATAATATACGCTTTGCTAATATTATACTGTTTCCTTGCATCTATTTCTGTATTAGTTAATAATTTAGAATAACTATCAATTGCATTTTTCATATCCTTTGAAATCTCTTGCCAATTATCTGTATCTAATTTAGCATATGCCTTAAACACATTCAATTTTGTTTCTATTAAGGTCGTATATAATTCCTCTTGTCCAGAACTACGCAAAAATTTAGGTATATATTCATATACTTTTGTTAATTGCGATAACGTCTCCTCTTTTTTCTCATCTTTTACAACACCAGTCAATTTATCAATTTCTGTGTTAAAAGCCAAAACATCTTCTTGATTGATATTTAATTGATATAAATCTATGGTAATAGAAGGTAAGGATGTATATAGATTTTCTATTTCACTTTTTACACTGTCCCAATTAATATCCTCTGTATTGGTTAAAACACCTTTTGATTTCAATTCAAATTTTTTATTCTTTTCTTCGTCTTCGGTTTTTCCCTGGCTCGAACTATCAGCAGCACCTTGCTCACCAGAAGATTGCCCGCCAGAGCCTTCTCCTCCTGATGAGCTTCCCCCACCAGAAGATTCTCCACCTGATGAACTACCTCCTCCAGAAGCTTGTCCGCCTGATTCACCTCCACCAGAAGAGCCTCCTCCTGACTGGCTTCCAGATGAACTCCCACTACTAGATTTCTGAGTTGTCTCTTTAGAAAGTTCACTTGTTACAATACCATAATTTCTAGATTCAATATGATTCATAGTATTTAACAAATTAGCAATTTTAGTTTCCACAAATTTAATTTCCGAAAATGTTTTGTCTTTCTGCGTTTTGCTATTATTTTTGCTTGCATTTGTATAAATGGTAAATGTCAACACTGCCATAATGGCAAACAACACAATATATCCTATCCTTTTCCACTTTTTCAAATTTTAAAACCTCCCTAATTTCCTTTTTTTCTAGTATTTACATTTTCCTTTTTCTTTATTCCATGAATAAATTTTATTCTATTTTTTTATACTAAGAACAAAGTATGTCATTAAAAATTAATTTTAGGAGATTTTATGTTGGTAAAAGTTAATTTATATAGTCAAAAAAAAGGTGAATTAAATCGATTTTTAAGTCATTTTTATAATACTGATTTTGATATAGAAGACCGTTCTAATTGGGAGAAAGAATATGAAAATCCCATCGAATTGGCTGAAATTATTGGTACGTTTATTGATAACTGCGAAGATTATACTTTAAGTATGTGGATTTGTTTAGATAAAGACGTATTTCTTCATGTGACACAAGAAAATGCGGATGATATTATCAAATATTTATATGAGCGTTTTCCTTATTAAAAAACTTGTGACAAGAGGGGCGTCCCTTTTTGGCAACTTTTAGCATTGGCTTTGAATTTAGCAATGGAAGCACTTTATTTTAATTAAAAAGTTCATTTTGTTTTTATGTCATAACAAATCGTATAGACCAACAAGCTTACAATCTGTTGCAAATTATATAAATTAAATGATTCATTTTCGTCTCATCTTTCTATCATAATAGTAACTGGTCCATCATTTAAAAGGCTGACCTTCATATCAGCACCAAAAATCCCTTTTTCTACATGAATTTCATTTTTCTCACATTCAGAACAAAAGTATTCATATAATTCATCTGCCTGCTCTGGTTTGGCAGCTTCTGTAAAAGAAGGTCTATTTCCTCCTGTACAATCTGCATATAAAGTAAATTGAGAAACAATTAATAATTCGCCACCTATATCCTTTAAGGCTAAATTCATTTTGTCATTTTCGTCCGTAAATACCCTCAAATTACAAAGTTTTTTTACTAGATAATCTGCTTCTTCTTGCGTATCCTTATGAGTAACACCTAGCAATACCAAAAATCCCTTTTGTATTTTTCCTACTATTTTTCCTTCCACTTCTACTTGTGCATTTTTTACTCTTTGTACTACTATCTTCATTTTTTATGAAAGAGTAAAGCCTTACAAACTCTACTCTCTTCTCCCCTCTCTATTCTTACTGGTCATCTTCTGCCAATTTGACGTTAGATTCTATTTTGACGGTTTTTTCTAAATTAGATTTTTCTTCTTTTTTATCATCATCTTTTTGTTTCTCTTTTTTGGCTTCTTTTTTTGTCTCTTTTTTACAAGTCTTCTCTTTTTTCTTTTTGTCTTTTACATCTTCCTCCAAATCTTCCTTTACTTTTTGTTTTTCTTTTTCCTTTTCTTCTTTCACTTCTGTATTTTCTAATGTTTCTATTATTTCTACCTCTTTTACAGTCTCATCCATTTGTTTCACACCACAATTGGGACAGAATTTATCGTCTTTTTCAATTTCCTTATAACATTTTTTACATTGTGTTTTATCTTTTAATTCCAAACATTGCTTCAATAAACTTTCTATTTCGTCACTTAAAACATCAATTTTTGTGCATTGCTCCTCTAGGTCTTTTTTGATTGATATTTCCTCTTCTCTTACATGTTTTTCATATACTTTCTTACCAATTTCTTCGTAAATATCATTAATTTGTGTTTTTAATTCCCCTATTTTGAATTTTAATTTTGTTTCTTTTGCTATTTTTCCCGTTTTATCAGCTGTTACCTTATAGGCTTCTGACGCTTTTTTCCCTAATTTATCAAAAAAATCCATTTCTATCTCTCCTTTTCTTTTTTATTATTTGATTTTTCTTTGGCAATTATTCACTTTTTTTATCTCTTGTCATTAATTTTTTAACTGCATCTTGTGGTTTTAAATTTTTATAAATCATTTGATAAGCAGTTTCTACCATTGGCATTTCGATTTGATGTCTTTTGCATAACTCATAAGCCACATCAATATTATCTATACTTTCAATGACCATTCCCACTTCTTTTTTTGCTTCTTCTAATGTTTTCCCTTGCCCTATCAATTTTCCTGCTCTTCGATTTCTACTATGTTCACTAAGACAAGTTACGATTAAATCACCTAAACCACTCAAGCCATAGAAAGTCTCTTGTTCTCCTCCCAATGCTACTCCTAATCTTGCTAATTCATTTAACCCTCTTGTAATTAACGCAGCAAAAGTATTATCCCCTAATCCTATTCCTGCTGCTACCCCAGCACAAAACGCAATGATATTTTTTAAAGCACCTCCTAGTTCCACACCTTTTACATCTTTCGAAGTGTAAATTCTCATTTCTTCACACATAAAAGTATCTTGTATCTTTTTTAAAACCGCCTCATGCTTAGAGGCTACTACTAGAACGGTTGGAATACTGTCAGATACTTCTTCTGCATGGCTTGGACCAGATAATACTCCTACTTTAGCTGTTGGTAATTCTTCTAAAATCACTTCATCTAATGTTTTTAGACTTTCTTTTTCAAATCCTTTGGAACAGATAATGATTGGTTTATTACCAACATATTGCTTGTATTGCTGAAAAGTTTCTCTTGTGAATTTTGAGGGTGTTACATGTAAAATAAATTCTGCTTCTTCGATTACTTCCTCAAACTGGCTAGAACAAGTTATATTTTTGTCTACTACTAATCCTGGCAAGAATTTGCATTTTCTTTCTTCATTGATTAATCTTTTTTCTTCTTCATCAAAAGACCATATTTTTATTTCATTTCCTTGTTTTGCTAAATGGGTGGCTAATGCTACTCCCCAACTTCCGCTTCCTATAATTGCTATTTTGCTCATTTCCTTATCTCCCATCTTTTTTGTTACTTGATTTTATTTTCTTTTTTCTCAAAAGTTTATATATTTTTTATGAATAACAATTCGGGGGGGCCAACAAAATTACAGTCTGTTATGCAATTACAGACTGTTTGCAGCCTAAGAGTTACAAATAAAAAATATATAAACTTTTTAATAAAAATCAATCGGTTGCTTTTATTTTTTTAAACTCAATTTATTTTCTGTTCCATTTAATAATCTTTTGATATTACTTCTATGATTATATAACACAATTACCGATAAAAGAACACTATAAATAAAATAAGCATTTCCACTTTTACCTTCTGTTAGTATCGTATAACTATCATTTATAAATAATGTTAAAACTGGGAATAAAATAGCTGCTGCACAAGAACCCACTGATACCATTCTTGTTAATATCATTAAAACCAAAGCAAATATTAAACAAATTAATCCAATTTTCCAATTGCTCATTAATAAAATTCCAATCGAAGTGGCAACTCCCTTTCCGCCTTTGAAACCAAAAAATATTGGAAAAGTATGACCTATCACAACAGCAATTCCAGCAATTTGAAGTAATAATTCTTGGTTGGTTTCTTCCATGATATTACCAATTATCATGGAAATAGCTATCGCTACTATCCCTTTTAGTATATCAAATAATAAGGTAATTGCTGCTGCCTTTTTTCCTAAAGTTCTTAAAACATTGGTAGCTCCTGTACTGTTGCTTCCCTTCTCTCTTAAGTCAAAACCTCCCAGTTTTTTACTGATAAAAATAGAAATATTTAAACTTCCTATACAATAGGCAATAATTGCCATAATCATGTATTCTATCATCTCTTGTTCCTCCTTTGCTATGCTGGGACTTAAGTGGGACTTTAAGGAACGTGCCTCGAATCCCACTCAAATCTCGCTAAACATCTTTTTCATTCTTCTCTCTCACAATAATTCTAACTGGCGTCCCCTCTAAACCAAACTCTTTTCTAATTTGATTAACCAAATAGCGTTCGTAAGAAAAGTGAAATAACTCTTTATTATTCACAAAAATAACAAATGTTGGTGGCTTGGTGGAAGCCTGTGTGCCATAATAGATTTTTAGCCTTTTTCCTTTGTCTGTTGGCGGTTGCACAATGGCAATGGCTTCATTAATGACTTGATTTAAAATAGAGGTCGTAACTCTCATCGCATTTTGTTCTGCCACATGATTGATTAAATCAAACAATTTTGTAACTCTTTGTCCTGTTTTTGCTGATATAAATATCATAGGGGCATAGGATAAATATTTTAGTCTATCATATACTTCCTTTTTGTATTTTTCTAGTGTTCCTGTTTCTTTTTCGACCGCATCCCATTTGTTGACAACAATAATAACTCCTTTTCCTGCCTCATGTGCTTCTCCTGCTATTTTAGCATCTTGGTCTGTTACCCCTTCGGTTGCGTCTATCATCATCAAACACACATCTGCTCTTTCAATTGCCAATAAGGTTCTCATAATACTAAATTTTTCGATGGATTCTTTGACCTTACTTTTCCTTCGAACTCCCGCTGTATCGATTAAAGTATATTTTCCTTTTTCGTTCTCAAATTCAGTATCAATCGCATCACGAGTGGTTCCGGCAATATCACTAACAATCGCTCTATTTTCTCCTAAAATTTTATTAATCAAAGAAGATTTTCCTACATTCGGTTTTCCAATGACAGCTACCTTGATGATATTACTTTCTTCTTCGTTTTCTGTTTTAGGTGGAAAACTTTCATATATCTTATCTAATACATCTCCCACTCCAATGGCATTGGTTGCAGAAATAGGATAGGGCTCTCCAATTCCTAAATTGTAAAATTCATAAGCCTCTTGTTTATCTTTCTCAAAATTGTCGGCTTTATTACATACTAAAACAATTGGCTTTTTAGATTTCTTTAGCATCAATGCAATTTCTCTGTCAGCAGCTGTTACCCCTTGTCTAATATCTGTCAAAAACAAAATAACATCTGCCATTGCTATGGCTAAATTCGCTTGTTCTCTCATTTGTGATAAAATAATATCTTCGGAATCTGGTTCAATGCCACCAGTATCAATTAAGGTGAAATCTCTCCCTCTCCAATTTGTCTCTGCATAAATTCTATCTCTTGTCACACCTGGTGTGTCTTGTACAATCGATATTCTGCTTCCCACTAAATAATTGAAAAAAGTTGATTTCCCCACATTTGGTTTTCCGTATAATTGCTACAATTGGTTTCATTTGGTTACTTTTGGGACAGGCACCATCATACCCCTTTTGTCGTGTTTTGGGATAGACCTCATTATCCCCTTTGGGGCTAGTTTAGGTTGCCTTTTTCTCCCTTTCTCCTTCCCTTTTTAATAAGTTTTGTCCATGTCTTGTTAATAATAGTCTAATAGATACTTCCTCCTATGTGATTTTTCTTACTATATCACATAGCTTTACAAAAATCAATGTAAAAAACTTTTAACTTTTTTGTTTTTTTGAGGGGTACGCTCCTACAAATGGCATAAGCCAAATCAGAAGATATATCATAAATTTTAAATTAAGACATTTTCCTAAATGATTTATTAAGACATTATCATAAATGAATCATAAACTCCTTTATAAATGAATAAATTTTATTTGACTTTTATTAAAAATCTGTGTATAATAGAGATAGAAAATGAGAAACCATAGTTAAATATGGTTACCACTTTATATAAAAGAAATAACAACACATTCACTCGGTCAAAAGCAGAATGTGTTGTTATTTTATTCCTTATTTATAATCTTATTTACATGCTGTATGTATATAATCGTCAATAAGGCTACGTTTAGAGTAATTGATGCCATTAAGGCAAATATTAAGAATAATATAAAACTCATAAACACCACCTCACTTTCTCATAGCCGAAACTATGTTAGTTAAAGTGGCAACACAAAACTACTTATCTCATTTCTATCTTTAA
>CAOKPI010000020.1 GCA_948470605.1 uncultured Clostridium sp.
GAGATATTGAAACGATTAATTTGGAATTGATTTTTGCTGATATCGAGACAGTTAATAAAAGGTTAGATAAAGCCAGAAAAAATTTAAAAGCTGACAAAAAATTCCAACAAGAAATTGATATATTAGAAAAAATAAAAGAAAATTTGGAAAATGGAATTTCAGCAAGAGCCATTGATTTTAATGAAGAAGAAAAAGTTTTAGTGAAAGATATGTTCTTACTTACTACCAAACCTATTTTATACATTGCTAATATTTCAGAAGAACAACTAGAAAATGCCGAAAATGATGAAATGGTACTAAAAGTAAAAGAATATGCAGCTAAAGAAAAAGCAGAGGTAATACCATTGTGTGTGAAGATAGAAGAGGAATTGTCTGGTTTAGAAGATGAGGATAAAAAAGAAATGCTAGAAGCACTTGGATTAGAAGAATCTGGCTTAGATAAAGTAATAAAAAAGAGTTATGATTTACTAGGTCTTATGTCATTTTTAACAGCAGGTGAACCAGAGGTAAGAGCTTGGACGATTCAAAAAGGAACGAAAGCGCCACAAGCAGCTGGAAAGATTCATTCTGATATAGAGAGAGGCTTTATTAAAGCAGAGGTAGTTTCTTATTCTGATTTGATGGAGGTTGGCTCTATGGTAAATGCCAAAGAAAAGGGATTAGTTCGTTCCGAAGGAAAAGAATACATCATGCAAGATGGGGATATTGTCTTATTTAAGTTTAATGTGTAAAAAACGTAATCAAGTTGTAATAAAAATGTAAATTAAAAAACAGAAAAAAGTATTGACATATTTTTATTTTAAGTATACAATTAAAATTGTAAACAAGAGAAATTAATATTTATATATTTTTTGTAAAAATCACTTGAATTATACATAAAAAAGTGGTATAATTCAAAGCGATTGTAAGAATACTAATAGAAAATGTATAAAAAAGTAAGGAGAATTGATATGAAGAAATCAAATTTAATCAAGTTATTTTCAATTTTATTAATGAGTATAATGGTAATCATGTTCACTACTAACGTATGGGCAGAGGATAATGATTTTACTACATTACCAGTTAACACCAATAATACAGCTAATACCAATTCAAATAATACGAATAGTGCTAATACCAACAATAGTAATACAGCAAGTAACAATTCTAATATGAATAGAAGTAATACGAATAGTGCTAATACCAATTCAGCAAATAATACCAATAATACAAACAAGTCAAATAATTCAAGCATATACAACAATACTAATTTACCAAAAACTGGAATCGAGGATTCTATCCCAGTAGCCATGTTAGTAGTAGTATTTGGAATATCAGCTATTTATGCTTACAAGAAAATTAGAGATTATAGAAATATATAAATACCATAAAAAAGCTTTTTATCAAAGCTTTTTTTGTTTTGCCTTTAAAATAATACGATTGGAATTAAAATTATTACAAGTAACAAGTGTCAAAGTTCTCTCATTTTCTTCATAATCAAAAACAGGGGAGAGATTAGTATCTTCTACTTCGTATATATCATAAACCAAATAAATATATTCAGAACCACTTGAATCAAAAATATAAATCTCATCATTAAGAGACAAAGTAGACAACTTACTAAAAAACAGAGAATTATCATAGTTGTGACCAGCAATACATATATTTCCATTTATATTAGGGGTATCTCCATAAAATTTACAAGGTGCAATTTTCAAAAGCTCTTCTGTTAGATAAGAAAATACAGGATAATATAAATTGATTTTTGGTATTTGGATAATGCCGGAACAAACCATTGAAAAGTTCTTGATTATCCTGTTGAGAACTACTATATAATCTATGAATATTGTAATTCGTAATTAAATCATTGGATAGATTTTCCTGTTGCTCCAAATAATAGAAATACAAGCCGCCGGAGAAAATTGATATCACGAGGATAAGAAGGGAAAAAACAAATTGGAATCGAAACCAATTTCTTCTAACAGGCAAACTAGGAGTTGTATCTGGAAAATAAGGCTGTAAAGGTGTTTCCTCTTGGCTTAATTTTATGCTTAAAATTTGATTCACATTTTTCTTTAATCCAGTACTTAAAATCTGATTTATATTTTTCTTTAATTTCGTATCCAAAATTTGATTCATAACAAATTTATTGTGTACCAAAAAATAAGAAAAAATACCTTATGAAAAAAAGGTATTTTTCTTGGTATTTTTAACTAATTGTGGCAGTATTTCAAATTTAATTTCAAAACAAGTAAAATCATATAATTCATTTTCTTCTAAACAATCTAAATAAATGTCCAGTTCATCTAAATTTCTACAAGCTGCAATAATAATAGGATTTAATTCATATTGAAACATCAATTCTAATCCTAAATCTAAAGCTTTTGTGATAGAACCTTTTTCTTTTTCTCGAATGAAATAAAAACCTTCTCTAAATCTAGCCAATGTAGAATTTTTAAATTTATTTAAAGGAAGGACATATAAGTGATTCACGACATCTTGTAGTGTCTGATAGGAAGATTTATCAGATTCATAAATACTTTTGATATCTGAATAAAAGAAGGGTAAATAAGCTTTTTGGTCTTTTTCAGAAATAATTAAAGTATTGTTATCATGAGGTTCTAATTCAATATCTATTCTTTTGGTTTTATGGATAGAAGAAGGATTTAAAATAGGAGTATCTCTTTTTACTTTCTTATTTAAAGTTAATGCAGTAGCTGAATTTAAAACCACAATACTTTTATTTTCAAACTGTAAGATTGTATCCAATAAAGAATCTCTTTGCCTATTATATTCCACTAAATTTGCTTTTATCTCATTTTTATTATTTTGATTATCCTTATCATATAAAGCGATGGTTTCGTTCAAGTTTTTTTCTAATTTAGAAGCAAGTACCTCAATGGAACTGATATCTTCAAACAATTTTTTCAAAGAAGATATGGTATCATAAAAATTGTCCAAATTCTTTTTATGGATAGAAGAAGCTGTTTCAACCATATTGGTAGTAATGGATGAAAGATTTATTTTTTTATTTTCATATAATTTTATGATTTGTTCGATATTTTCTTTTTCTTTTTTTAATGTGTCAATTGAATTCGTTTCTATAAAATCATCTAACATATCAAAATGATAAAAAAGCATTTTAACCTCCAAAATGTTTTGTCATATTATTTTCTCTCTTTCTATTATAACAGAAAAAAACGTAAAAAATATTACATTTTTGTTACATCTGAAAGGAAGATAAACAATTCATGTAAGTTATATTTATAAATAAATACGGATATAATAATTAAGGAATGGAGGAGATAACTATGTTAAAAATGAAAGAATTACCGTATCCAATAAATGCTTTGGAACCTTATTATTCAGCAGAGATGTTAGATTTACACTACAATATTCTATACAAAGGATATATAGACAATACCAATCAAACAGAAGAAAAATTAGAACAAGCTAGAAAAAATAATGACTTTTCTAATATTAAATGTTTGGAAAAAAATTTGAGTTTCTTTGGTTCAGGTGCTATTTTGCATGAATTATTTTTTGATAATATGGGACCAGCGGTTCCAACGGAACCAAGTACAGCATTAATGGAAGAAATAGTAAAAGATTTTGGGAGCTATGATAATTTTAAAAATCAATTTAGTGCGGCAAGTATAGCTGTAGAAGCTTCTCGGTTGGTGTTTGCTCGTGTGGGTTCCAAAATGGAGTAAACTTGAAATTTTACAGTGTGAAAAACATCAAAATCTTACCTTATGGGGCTGTCAGCCATTGCTTGTCTTGGATATGTGGGAACATTCTTATTATCTTCAATATAAGACGAAAAGACCAGATTATGTTCAGGCTTTTTGGAATATTGTTAATTGGAATGAAATCAATAAACGTTTTTCAAAAATATAATAAACCTTTCATTATTTCAAGTTTCCACTCTTTGCAAGTGAGGGTGGTCATATATCATTTTTGCAACACTGCGTAAGCGACCAAACGAGTGAAGCGAGTGCGATTGGAGCAACTTACAGACTAGTATATTTTATTCTGAAAGTTGCGACACACAAAGTGTAAAAAAATGATATATGACCACCCTCACTTGCAAAAAGTCGAAACTGGAATTCATTATTAATTGCCTTTTTTCATAATTTATGGTAAATTATGGGTAGAGGTGAAAAAATATGTTAGAAAACATTGAGGTTTTAAATCATAACTGCATTCGATTTAAAAAAGAAAAAATTATCTATACAGACCCATTTCAATTAAACAGTGAATATCAAGATGCCGATATTATCTTAATTACACACTCTCATTATGACCATTTTTCAGAAGAAGATATTGAAAAAGTAAAAAACAAGAATACGATTATTTGTGTTACAGAAGACTTACAAGACAGAGTATTAGCATTAGGCTTTTCAAAAGAAAAGATTATCCTCGTAAAACCAAATCAAACGTATCAAATTTTAGGCATTGAAATAAAAACCATTCCAGCTTATAATACCAATAAAAAATTCCACCCAAAAGAAAATAATTGGGTAGGGTATTTGCTAAATTTACAAGGTAAAGTATATTATGTGGCTGGAGATACTGATATAACGGAAGAAAATAAAATAACTCATTGTGATGTTGCTTTTGTTCCAGTAGGTGGAACGTATACGATGGATAGCAAAGAAGCTGTGGAATTGGTGAATCGAATAAAACCAACAATTGCAGTTCCTGTACATTATGGAAGCGTTGTGGGAACTAAAAGAGATGCGGAAATGTTTGTGCAAAGTTTAGAAAAAGGAATCGATGGAAGAATTCTTATGAATTAGAAATTAATTAATTCATAAATTCCTAAAATCACACAAAATAGGTAGCAACAAATCAAAGAAAAAGGCAATTTAAAACCAGTTGCTCGATGGAGTTGAAAAAAGCTAACGCAAAAATTAAACACTTCGCTAATGATAATAGTCAAAAGGTAACCAGTCAAACCAAAAGAAGGTAACAAAAAATACAAAGCAGTAATCGTTAATACTAAATCTAAAATATTACAAACCATAACCCAAAATTGTTGATTAAGCCCTTTTAACATGCTATCTACAATGTTATCTGGGTACATAAATAAAATAAGGGGGGAAAGGATTTTAATGTATTTTGCACACGATAAATTTTGAAATATCATAAGGCTAATTTCGTTGGCAAAGAAAAAGAAAATCATAGAAATACTAATAGAGAATAGGGAGGTAGCCCAAAATACCTTTTGGCAAACCTGTAATATTCTCTTTTTATATTGATTTGCCATTAAACTAGCAAATTCAGGTATGAGTAAATTACTAAAAGATAGAATAAACACATTTGGAAATAGAAGAACCGACATAGTCATGCCATTGATTTTTCCATATTCAGACAAAGCGATACTATAAGGAAACCCAAATAATACTAATCGACTAGGAATCATAAATTGTTTTAAAGTCGACAAACCAGAGCGAATATAGGAAGTAATAGAAACAGGCAATGTTATTTTAAAAATTCTTCTTTTAAAAGTAATATTAGCAATTTCTCTTTTGTAATAGTTAAGCTTATCTATTTGATATAAAGCTAGTAGTAGTGAACAAGAGCAAATTTCAGAAATGACATCTGCTAAAATCAAGCAAATACAAATAGATTCTACCGTTTGATTAGCATAAAAGTTCAATAATAAAATAGTAGCAAAGATTTTGACAAGTAATTCAAACACTTGAGCAATAGCACTTTTATAGGCTTTTCTGACAGCAGAAAAGTAGCCATTTATCACACTGGAAACAGCAATAAAAGGTAAGCCAATGGCAATGAAATAAAGAGGCACACAAGATACGGATGATTGTAACCAATTTTGTGAGATGATAGGAGAGAAAAATGAAATTAATAAACTACTACCTAGTCCCAATAGCAAGGAAAAGAAAAGACAACTTTTAACAGCTTTTAAACCATTTAAAAAGTTTCCCTTTGTAAATTGTTCCGAAACAAGACAGGTACAAGCAAGACTTAGTCCAGAAGTAGCAAACGTGATAGCAAATAAGTACACAGACATAACTAAACTAAATACACCAACCGCTTCTGAACCAATTTTATTGGAAACATATAAATTAAATACCATTCCTATGCTTTTCATGGTAAAGGCTGTAATAGTTAATATCATTCCATTGATGAAAAAGATTTTTGTTTTTTTCAAAATATCACCATTAAATATGTATGATTTTTTTATGCAAATATGTGTAAAGTACTGGAAATGATATATTTTTTATGATATAAAGAAGGTAACATAGAAATAGGAAAAAAGGAAGAAAAACACATGGAAATATGGGATATTTTAGATGGCGATGGAAAACCAACAGGAAAAACTATGATAAAAGGGGAAACTATTCCAGAAGGACAATATCATTTAGGAGCAGATATTTGGATTATTAATTCAGAAAATAAAATTCTTATTCAAAAACGTTCTCCTCAAAAAGTATTGTCTCCTAATGTATGGGCTATGACAGGTGGCTCTGTCATAAAAGGTGAAAGTAGTCGTCAAACAATTGAAAGAGAGACAATGGAGGAACTTGGTATAAAACTAAATACGGAGAAAGAACAATTACTAAAAAGAATTAAAAGCGACGATGTATGGATTGATACTTATTTTATCAAACAAGACATTGATTTACAAAAAATTAAAATGCAAGAAGATGAAGTATGTGATATTAAATGGGCAACTTATGATGAGATTGAACAAATTTTTCAAGAAGGAAAATTTATGCGTAATCGATGGGAATTCGTTCGAGATATTATAAAAGATTTTATACAACATAGTTAGAAGAAATAAAAAACATGAAAAAAGAAGAATTAAGAGGATATGATGTTAATATAAAACTAATTCATGATTTAGAAAACAATCATATCTACCCATTAGAAATATTTGATACAAATCATTACAATTCTTAAAAGAAGGAGTTAGAAACATGAAAATAGGAATGGATATAGATGGTGTCATATTAGACTATGAAAGGGTTTTAAGAACCTATGGAGACTTATATGACTTTATAGAATTAAAAAAAGACGGTTTAATTCATAGAAACGAGCATTATTTAAGAAATCGATATGATTGGACAGAAGAAGATAGAACCAATTTCATCCATCAATATTTCCTAAAGTTAGCCAAACAGGCAGAATTCATACCAGGTGCTAAACATGTAATAGATTTCTTACAACAAGATGGACATGAATTAATTATTATTTCCGCAAGAGGAGCAACCGTAGAAGGCATGCAAGAGGTAGCAAAAGAACAATTTAAACAACAGAATATTAGTTTTTCAAAATATTATTGGAAGCAACTAGATAAGCTAGAAGTGGCTAAAAACGAAAATTTAGACTACATGATAGATGATAATTTTGATATTTGTAAAAACTTATCTGAAAATGGAATTAGGACTATTTATTTTAGAGATAAAGATATGAAAAAGCTAAAAAATGAAAATGTCATAGAGGTAAGTAATTGGGGAGAGATTTATAGGATTATAAAAACCGAACAATGTTTGTAAAAAAATGAAAAACTGTTGACAAAACACATAGAAATATACTATAATGAATATACTAAAAGAAATAGTAAATTATTACTATTTAAAAGTTGGGTGACCTCATACCATAATTGAGGACAATATAAAGTTGGGTAACCTCAATACCAAATTGAGGACGATATAAAGTTAGGTAACCTCAATACCGAATTGAGGACGATAAAAGTTCGGATAGCTTTCAACTTTAGCTATCCATTTTTCATATATAAATAGAAAGGAGAAATATGCAAAAAAATAAAAATAAATTGAAACTAATTAGAGTTAAACCAGAATATATTAAATATCTAAGACAGTATGATAAAAAAGTTCAGTTAAATTCAAAAGAAATACATAAGGAAAACAAACCCTTTGTAGGAGTTTTATTTCAAATTAATAAATTCGAATATTTTGTTCCAATATCATCAAACAAGAAAGAAAAACTTGTTAATATGTTTGAAAATTATCTTAAAACTAATCAAAAACCAATCGATATATTTTTTGTCGAAGAAATTTCAGTTCACAATCAAAGAAAATTACTTTCCGTTTTAAATATAAATAATATGATTCCAATCGTAGAAGAAGCAAAAATTGATTTTAACATAGAAAAAGATAAAGATTTTTCGTTACTAAGAAAAGAAATTGATTATTGTAATAAGCATAGACGAGAAATAGTTAAGAACAGTATAAGAATTTATAATGCAGTTATTAGGCATGAATGGGAATCGCTAGAAAAAAGATGTTGCAATTTCAAATTGTTAGAAGAAAAATGTATAAAATATAAAAAATAAACAAAAACAGCTTTCAAAATTTACATAATTTCATATTATATATAAATATAATATGAAAGGAGGATTCAATCAATTTTGGAGGTAAAAGACAAAAAGATAGGATTTGTGCTAACTGGTTCCTTTTGCACCTTTCGAAAAACCATACCAAAAATGAAAGAATTAATTCGAAAAGGAGCAGAAATAGTGCCAGTCATGTCATACAATGCTTATTCAATGGACACAAAATTTGGAAAAGCAAAAGATTTCATAGAAGAAATAGAGAACATAACAGGCAAAGAGATTATCCATACGATTCCAGATGCAGAACCCATTGGACCCAAAAAATTAACAGACATTATGGTCATAGCACCCTGTTCACGGTAACACCATGTCAAAACTAGCCTGTGATATTATTGACACACCAGCTACCATGGCAGCAAAATCACACTTAAGAAATCGGTTATCCATTAGTAATTGCTCCGTCCACTAACAATGGGTTAAGTGGAAATGCTGAAAATTTAGGAAGATTATTAAATAGAAAAAATTATTATTTTGTACCATTTCGACAAGATAACCCGATTACCAAACCAAGGTCCATTGTATTTGATTTTGAATATCTGATAAAGACGATAGAGTATGCTTTAGAGGGTGAACAAATTAGTCCAATATTATTATAAGTAAGTAAGATAGAGTATTTTGTAAAATATTCTATCTTTTTTTTATAACATATGATATACTCATCTAAATCAAGGAGGAACACATGAAAGACAAACTTAATATTTGGAAGCTATTTGCTTATTTCATCTTATACAGTTTTTTAGGATACTTAATAGAAACCGTATTTGGTATTTTAACAACTGGTCTATGGCAATGTAGACAAAGTTTCTTATATGGACCATTTTTACGGAATTTATGGGGTAGGAGCTATTATGATTATTGTATCATCACACTATTTCAACCAAAACCATTTTACATTATTCTTTAGTGGCTATTTAATAGGCTCTATAACTGAATACCTAACTAGCTTTTTAGTAGAACTGGTACTACACACGAAATGGTGGGATTATAGTAATAACATCTTAAATCTTAATGGAAGAGTTTGTCTATTGTATTCTGTTTTTTTGGGGCATTTTAACGATATTTTTAGTGAAGAAATTAAATCCTTTTTTGGACAATATCTTAAGCAAAATAAAAAGTAAAATATCACATAAATTGGCGAAGGCATTTCTTTCTTTTCTTATTATTTTTCTGATGTTCGATTGTGTCCTAACTTGTTATGCTCAAGATTTATTTGTCACAAGGATGGTGATTCAAAACCATATAAAAACAGAAGATTTTGCAAGAAGGGAAGAGGTTTATCTAAAATTGCAGGAAAAAGATTCTTTGCTTGCTTTTATCGATACGTATTGGAATGATGAAAAAATGATAAAGACTTTTCCTAATATGAAAATCGAAGATATAGATGGTAATGTTATCTATTTAGATAGTTTATTGCCAGAAATACAGCCTTATTATAGGAAAATATTTGAAAAATAAGTTTTATCAAATTATGTAATATCTATTGTAAAAAATGTAAATATTTGTTATTATATTACAAATCAAAAATAAAAAAGAAGGTAATAAATTGCAATATATTACAAATTTAGATAGTCAAAAATTAGGATTATATAAAAATAAATTATTAACGGAAGAAGTAATTTTAACAGATGAAAGATTGTATGAACACATACTTTTATTTCATGAAGAAGAATATAAGCAATTAAAACCATATATAAAAAGCATAATTGAAAATCCAGACTACATAGTCGAAGATAATAGACATGATGATACCATGATATATTTAAAGCAAATTCATAATATAGGAAAAAATGGTAGAGTTGTTATTAAATTAGCTTTGGGATATGATGAAGAGCATAATAAGTAGGTTATTTGAAGTGGACAATAGTGCCATCCACACACCTTATAGGTCAAAAGAGATGCAGGATTTGGCACACCTGCCAAATAACCAACGGATAAAAGGACTATGGAAACATAGTCCTAAATTGTTAAGAATGACATAGTAGGTCACAATGAAAATATATTTATTAAGACATGGTCAAACGGATTGGAATAGAGATGGAAAATTTGCTTACAACGAAGAACTCAAACTAAACGAAACTGGCATAAAACAAGCAGAAGCGGCAAGAAAAATACTAGAAAATATAGATTATAATATAGTAATAGCATCTCCGTTTATACGAGCAAAAAGAACAGCTGAAATTGCAAATAATGGAAGAAAAGACTTAATTATAGATGATAGATTAAGAGAAAGAAATGCTGGTATTTTAGATGGACAATCTGATGGCAATATACAGAATTATGGTATAAAAAATGGAGAAATAGAAGAACATATTATTTGAAATAAAAAGTTTCTATATTTTTTATGATGTAACAATTCGGGGGGACCAGCAAGATTACAGACTGTTTGCAGCTGGGAGTTACAAATAAAAAATATAGAAACTTTTATTGCTAAAAAACAAGATTTCTAAATAATTTTAAAAAAAACGAACATTTTTTTGAAAAAGTATTGACAAAGAAAAAATGTTCGTATATAATTATCTCAACAAGCAAACAAAGTTTCTGAAAAGGAGATGGTTATATATGAAAATAAAAATAGTAAACAAAAAGAAATTTATTAGGAGTCTATTAATTTTAGTAGGATTAATTCTTCTTATGGTATTAGGAATGAATCGAACTTATTCCAAAACAGAAATAGCCTATCGAGAAGACTATATCATAAAAGGGGATACTTTATGGTCTATTGCGGAAAAAGAAGCTATGACAAATGAATACTATAAAAATAGAGATATTAGAGAGGTTATGTATGAAATTAAGGAAATCAATCATCTTTCAGATGGCAATTTAGAGATTGGGCAAAAAATATTAATTCCAAGCATCTAAAAAGAGAGTTTTAAGAATTTCTATGCAATGGCAATTGCTTAGAAATTCTAATAAACTCCATATTTATCTTGTACAGAAAGTCCTCCTACTAGGAGAACTTTCCTACAATATAAAAAAATTGCCTTTTAGGCAATCTCCTATATATCAGCCAATGGATTACTTTCCACAGCATTACGAACTTGGTCATTACTAACATGGGTATATATTTCAGTAGTAGCAATACTTTCATGTCCTAATAATTCTTGAAGAGCTCTAATATCAACTTGTCCATATTGATACATCAAAGTAGCAGCCGTATGTCTTAATTTATGAACAGAATATTTCTTAGTATCTAAGCCAGCACATTGTAATTGTTTACTGACAACATTTTCTACGGTTCGATTACTAATTCTTGTTTTTCTTTCACTTAAGAAAAGAGCTTTTTCAGAATATTTACTATCATGCTTGATTCCTTCTTTTGGTCGTACCTCTAAGTAGTCAGCAATTGCTTTCATACAAGCTTTATTTAAGTATATCGTTCTTTCTTTATTTCCTTTACCAATTACATTTAATTTGCAATCCTCAAAATCAATATCTTGAAGGTTGATACCCACTAATTCAGAAAGACGCATGCCACAATTTAAAAATAAAGTAATAATCGCATAATCTCTTTCACTATTTCGATTATCTTCATTCGAGGTAACATCTAATAATTTTCTACTATCTTCTAAAGAAAGATATTTTGGTAGTCTTTTATCTAACTTTGGCGTTTCTAAATCTTGTGCTGGATTCACATCTATTAATTTAGCTTTCCTACTTAAATATTTAAAAAAAATACGAATGGTAGAAACTTTCCTAGCTCTTGTAGTTGCTTTGCTATGATACTCACGTGTTAAATAAGAAATAAAAGCATGAATATCGTCTAGGGTAATCTTTTTTATGGTATCGATTGTTATATCATCAATTTTAATTTCTTTTAAATCTGTCTCATCTGTCAAATGGAAATGCAATTTGATAAATCTTAAAAACATCATTAAATCATAGTTATATTCTTTTATACTATTAGGTGATTTATTTAAAATAGTAACCGAGTAATCTAAAAAAGAATTTAAAAATTCTGGGTTGTCCTCTCGACGAATCATAAGTATCCTTCCTTCCTAAAAATGTTATTATTGTGATAGCGTTTCATTATATTTTTTATGAATAACTCCCAATATCACACATCCTATATAGGATAACAGATTGTAGCTTATTGGTTCCTGCAAATTATTATCCATAAAAAATATAATGAAACTTAAATAACAATAGCAACTAATGTACAACAAAAGTTACAATCGCATGGGCATCCAAATTATCATGTAGTACCAAATTTTCATAACACAAATTGTATTCGACATTTTTATCTGTTTTATTTAACAATACTATAATAACACTTTTATCTGGATTTTGAAAGGCAGATACACAAATATTTTCAGAAAATTTATTAAAATGAATTCTTTTGCTACCAGGTTTTACATATTTTGCCAAATGAGAAACATAATAGAAAGCAGGTGTTTTTATAAAATCTGCATTTTGTTCATTCATCATAATGAGGCTATTACAATAATTTCTAACATGATTTGGACCACCGTTTAAAATCTAGTACCAAATTCCAATCTATAAAAGCATTGACACCATGATTAAAATCCTCCATTATTTCATAAGCATACATTTCTGCATTAAACAGTTCATCTTGTGGTTTAAAATGAGAATAACCAGTACAGCCTTCTGTATGAAATAAAAGTAGGGTAGGAAATAAGTGATGCAATCTTTCTAAACTATCAAAATGCCCACCAGTGTACCAATGAAAAGCGATTCCGTTGGCATAATCGAAAGCATTATTTTCAATTAGGGTTTCCATACTTCTTTCTAAAATGATGTTTTTATTATGGTCCCATATCAAAAATTGTGTAGGCAAACCATTTCTTTTAAAAGTAGGATACAGATAATTTTTTAATAAATCAGCTTCTTCCGCAGAAGAATAAAGACAAGATTCCCATATCTGTTTGGCATTGGGTTCATTTTGAATTGTCATATAGGAGATAGGAATACTATAACTTTGATAATGAAGGACATATTTTACTAGGTAATCTGCCCATAATTTTCGATATTGTGGCAATAACTTACCGCCACCAAACAAACGATGATTGTCTTTCATAAAAGCAGGAGGTGACCAAGGAGAAGAAAGAAATTGAAGACTTTTATTTACGTTTTGAGCCAATTTAATAGTGGGGATAACATATTTTAAGTCATGCTGAATACTAAAGTCAGATAAATTATTCTTATGCGAATAGGAATAGCTTTCTAAAGAAAAATCACAACTAGCAATAGAGAGTCTAGCAAACTGGTAATTCAACTTATTTTTTGCAAAATATTCTTCTAAAATTTGATTGGCAATATTTTTATCTATTGTACTTAAAACATAGCAAGAGCTTTCTGTTAAGGCTCCTCCAAATCCTAAGATTTTTTGAAAAGTGAATTCTGGGTTGATACGAATGAC
The DNA here is from genome assembly GCA_948470605.1 of uncultured Clostridium sp. Lineage (GTDB taxonomy): Bacteria > Bacillota > Clostridia > TANB77 > CAG-508 > CAG-269. The sequence continues at coordinate 13,746 of CAOKPI010000020.1, forward strand.
TTGATTTTCTATGTTTTTACCGGAAGAAGAGAATTTTTTGCGAGAGGCATGAAGATATAAATTTCTTTTTAAATTTGTTTCTATTTTTTCGATTTCCATATTTGTATTTTATGCGATTTATGATATACTATGAGTAGATTTTTTACAATCATTTATTATATTTTTTATTTATGACTCCCAACTGCATACAGTCTGTAATAAATTTTTAATTAAATACAATTTTATAACAGACTGTAATTTGTTGGTCCCCCCGATTTGTCATTGCATAAAAAATATAATAAACGATTCCAAAAAATTAATGCATTCGTAATAAAAGGAAAGTGATTAAAATTGAACCATAGAAAAGGGAAGAGAGGTAAGTCAAGACAAGAAGAGGAAGATTTTGTTCCCCAAGCCTTTCGAAAGAAAAAAAGGAAAAGAAAAGAAGAAGATGACGAAATAGATAAAAAAAGCAGAAAAAGAAATCGAAAGTTAAAAAAGCAGAAAAATAAAAAATGGAAAAAGAGGATTTTGGTTATCCTATTCATTGCAATTCTTGTCATAGGTGTTATATTAGGAATTTCCGCACATCGTTGGAAAGCACTTGTCAAAGAAATGTTGGCCTTTGAAAATTCTGTTGTATTAGACATGGATGGAAATGAAATTGCTAAATTAGGTTGTGAAAGAAAGAACCTGACCATTGCTTTATCTGATATACCAGACAATTTAAAAAATGCCTATGTTGCCATTGAGGACGAGCGTTTTTATAAACATGGGGGTATTGACATCAAAAGAACTGGAGGGGCTATCGCTTCTTATGTTCTTCATTTTGGTAAATCTTCTTATGGTGGAAGCACCATCACACAACAATTGGTAAAAAATTTAACAGGAGATACAACTGATAGTATCACAAGAAAGGTCAAAGAATGGTGGAAAGCATGGTTAATAGAAAGCTGTCTGTCTAAAGATGAAATTTTAGAAGGATATTTTAATATTATCTATGTAGGACCAAATCGATATGGTGTAGAAACAGCAGCACACTATTATTTTGACAAATCAGCCAAAGACCTAACTTTAGAGGAGTGTGCTTTTCTAGCTGGTCTGAATCATTCGCCTAATTCTTATAACCCTTTTGAAGATGACAACACAGAAAGAATTACGAAAAGAACCAAAATTGTTCTTGCTAAAATGTTAGAATTAAAATACATTGATGAAGCCAATTACAATACAGCCATTAATAACGTAGATAAAGGATTACCTTTTAAAAAAGGAGAGATGCTGTCCGAAGATGCTGTCTATTCGTATCATACAGATGCTCTTATTCTAGAAATTACAGAAGATATTGCGAAGAAATATGACATATCTGAAACATTTGCTACCAATTACATCAATATGGCAGGATTGACCATACAGAGCACACAGGATTCCAAAATTCAAAAACAAACCGAAACCGAATTTGAAAAATCCAAATATAGTATTCCTTCTAAAATAGGAGGCAATTCTTCTCAATCTGCTATGGTAATCATAGACCATAAAACAGGACATGTGGTAAGTTGTACTGGTGGACTAGGGAAGAAGACACAGGCAAGAACCTTAAATAGAGCCACACAAAGTATTCGTCAAACAGGTTCTTCCATTAAACCATTATCTATCTTAATACCTGCTATTGATAAAAAAATTATTACAGCTTCGTCCATTTATGATGATACCGAAAGGGATTTCCCAGAAGGTTATCATCCAACCGATTACAATCCACCTTTAGGTAAAGTAACGGTTCGAAGAGCAGTAGAATCTTCTCAAAATATTCCTTTTGTAGAAATCATGGAAACCCTAAAACCAAAAACATCTATGAGATATTTAGAAAAAATGGGAATTAGTACATTAACTGAGGAAGATGAAACTTTAGTATTATCTTTAGGAGGTTTGCAAAAAGGAATTAGCCCATTAGAGATGGCAGGTGCTTATGCAACCATAGCCAATGATGGGGAATACATAGAACCAAGCTTCTATTCAAGTATTGATAATAAAATAGGAAAAACCATTATCAAACCGTCACAAAAAAAGAAAAGAGTGGTATCGAAAGAAGTTGCTTATATCGTAAAAGAAATATTAAAACAGCCAGTTATTGGTTCTCATGGAACGGCAACGTATTGTAAAATAGCAGGCGTAGATGTTGCGGCTAAAACAGGAACCACAGATGAGAATTATGATAGATGGCTTTGTGGCTTTACGCCATATTATACAGCTGTTACCTGGTATGGCTATGATGAAAATGAATCTATAGAATATAATAAAAGAAATCCAGCGGGATTGTTATGGGCAAATGTCATGTCAAGAATACATACAGGACTAAATAGTGCCACTTTTGAAAAGCCATCTGCTATTTCAAGCTGTAGCATTTGTGCGGAGACAGGAAAGAAAGCAACCACTGGATGTCCGAATACCTATACAGAATATTTCTTATGGCTTACCATTCCTGATTTATGTGGTAATCATACTGGTTCAGAATTTAAACAAGATACGAATCATACAACACAAAATAAAGTGGAAGAAATTATTCAGGGAATTACACAAGATATCGATGCTGTAGACCCTCAACAAGTTCCTCAAAGTAATCCTTCAACCAACAATAGCACGAATACAAATACAAGACAAAATCAAAGTTCTAATACAGTGACAACCAACAATACGGCTGTAAATCATAAGAATAATACGAATACCAGTAATTCTAATAATAAAACAAATACTAATTTATCTAATAATATCAATCGTACCAATACAGGTATCAATAATAATACTGTAAATAAAAGTAATACCAGTAATACAACTAGAAAGAATCAATCGACTAATGTGTCCACTAATAAAACGAATACAATGAATCAGCAAGTAATAGAGTAATACAAACATTAAAAGAATATAAACAAGATAGGAAAAATATTACACCAGAAATTCATAACAATTTGTTGAAACAATTGCATTGATAAATGATTTTTATAAAAGTAATACAGACTTTGAAACTGATGAGATAAGATTTTTAACAGAAGAAGCAATTCAAAGATTTTTACAAGGAGAAACAGTAAGTGAGCAATTAGAAGCAGCCAGAAAAATATGGCAATTATTACCACAAATTGCGGAAACTACTATTCAAGCTGGCACAATTAATTTAGAGGAATTTGTAGTAACTGCTATTAAGCAAGGTATTTCAAGAGAAGATATTGAAAACAGTAAGGCTGAAGAATATAAAAGAAGAAACATAGATATAGAAAAACAAAGAGAAGGAGGGGAGAATTAGTGATAAGTAGATATGAAAGAGCTTGCACAGAAGTTTTGGAAATATTAAGTCATCTCCCCAAAAAACAGTATGATAAAATACCAAAAGAGAAAATTGATTTCTATAAAGACAATAGAGATAAAAGTTATATATATCATTTCAATTCTCAAATAGAGTTGTCTAAACAAACTATCTCTAAAGAAGCAAATGCCATTCTAATTTCTTTGTTTATCGATTATTTTGCAACTGAAAGGCAAAAAGAGATTTTAAAAAAGTTTCTAAATCAAAATCAAGTACAATTAGAAAAATCAAAAAAAGAAATTTATAAATAAAATAATACTCAAAGGGTTTGACTAAGTAAGCATAATTTTGATATAATCAAAATATGGATAATAAAATAAAATTTGAAAAATTAATTAAATATATAGAAGCCAATTTAACTGAAAAAATTGGTTATACTGAATTATCAAAAATATTAGCAGTTTCAGAACAATCCATGCAAAGAATTTTTATTTTTATTACTAATATGTCTTTATCAGAATATATTAGAAAACGAAGACTAAGTAAAGCATACGAAGAACTAAAAAGTTCAAATATAAAAATAATAGATTTAGCCATTAAATATCAGTATGAATCCGAAAACTCTTTTTCTAGAAGCTTTAAAAATATGTTTCATATGACGCCTAGTGAATGTAGAAAAAGTAATGTTGAATTTGTACAGTTTCCAATATATCAATTAAATCAAGTTGCTACACCTTTTAAATATTCGTATAAAATTGAAGAGATTGAGGAAATAGAGTTGTATGCATATAAAACTCCATACGCAAAAACTAAAGAAGATTTTCTATATAGAATTAGAGAATTATATCAGAATTTAAAGGATAGAAATTTGTTTGAAAAAATTGTAGAATTAGGTATGTATGGAATTACTTTTAGACAATCTGATAATACAGAGATATATTATGTAGGATGTAAAGAAAAACTTGAATATTCTGAGCCAATTAAAATTATAGCTGGAAAATATGCAGTATTTAATTGTGGAGGAGCCAATCAATCAGATATTGCACCTTTAATACATAATATTTATTCACAATTTGTTTTATCTACTAATTTAGATATAGATTTAAATTATAGCTTTGAATATTATGAAAAAAATGACAATTGCTATCTTTATATACATATTAAAACCTAACAAAATTCGTACGAGTTTTGTTGGTTTTTTGCTTTTAAACTTGTGATAAAATACTAGTAATAGAAGTGCATAAACAAAAGATTAAATGCTGTTTAATCTTGAATTTTATTAATGGAGGTGTAACCATGACACGAATTGGAGTTTTTTCTCGGATAAGTCAAGCAAAGAAGGGGGAAGTTCCGGGATTAGGAAGAGGAGCAGCTTATACAATGATTGTTCCTGAAAATACGCCCATTCCTACAAAAGCCACTGTGGAAGAGGCTCTCAAAGCCTCAAACCAATCAGTGGTAAAAGTTGGCTCTTGCTACTGCAGGAGCTTAATAGGAGCTACTGATGGTGACATTGAATACTTTGTAAACAAAGCATTTGATGAATTTAGAGCCAAATCCCAATGCGTATTAGGGGTATTCTTCGGATAATTTTTATCTACACTCTCTTGGTATAGTTATTATTACCAAGAGAGTGTATTTTTCTGTAACTAAAGTGTTCATTCTTAATATAAAGATTTTAAGAAGATAAAATTAAAAAAGAATAAAGATATATATAATTATACATGTTTTAAAAATATGCTTACATCTAACAATATATTAGATTTAGATAAATTACTTCATAAGAAAGCAATATAATTTTTCTAATCAATTATAATTTGATATTCAATAATTTTTAATCTTTAAATTTTAATTTTATATCTTAATGATTTTTTATAATTTCAGAACCTAAAAAATGCTGGAGTAGGGGGAAGCACCTTATTTCAAGATAGGTACATTTTTAAATTAATAAAATTAAAAAAATAAAAAAGAAAATAGGTAGAAGATATTTTGTGCAATGTTATATAAAAAATTTTTGCAAAAATATTTTAAAAGAAAAAATAAAAAACTACAAATTTTATAAAATAATTTTAAGATTTTTTAAATTCGTTTTGTATATTACAAAATTTTTTAATATTAAGTTTTGATTTTATAAATTTAATTATAATTGTTAAGCCTGAAAATCATTTTTAAGCAATTTAATTTATAAACCTAACAAGTTTCATTTAGAACTTTATAAATCGATTTTAGAGCTTTAAATTATATGATTTTGACTAACCGCTGCAAAACCTCAAAAACCTTTAAAATAACGAATTGCGAGAATCGATTTTAAGGCGTTTTTAAAAATTAGGCATATAGTTTGTTGTCTATAAAATACGACAAATATGGGTATTTAGGTATTTGGGAGATTTTTGAAAAAATTTGAGATAGGTTCTGAAATTATAAAAAATCATTAAGATATAAAATTAAAATTTAAAGATTAAAAATTATTGAATATCAAATTATACAAGTAAAATATTTAAAGAGCTTAAAATTGATTTTAAAGCGTTATAAAAATAAGACAATATAAGAATATGGATAATATAGAATAATAAATATGCAAAGACTTGAAATTGCTGAAATTACTGGGTAGGACTCGAATCAGAGTTCTTATATTTTACTCCTATTCCTATTTGCACAAAACTTTGATTTTGCGCAATGTTATGTTTTTATCTTTTTAAAAGATACTCCTCTCTTCTTCTTATTTATCATAAAAAAAACACTTACATTTCTGTAAATGTTTTTATGTTTTATTATCTTATTTTTAACTGATATGCATTATTATACAGATTATGAGATTGTTTTTGGAATTTCAAATAAATAAACTAAATAATAGACATTTTCAATTATTTAAACCTTCTCAAATAACTATCCATTTGGTCAATAAACTCATCATTATCCTTAGACTGTGTCATATGACTAATCACTTGTTCAGTAACATCAGCTACAGGCATACTATTCATAGCTTTACGCAAAGCAAACACGGTATCTTTTTCCTTTTGAGTCAATAATAAATCCTCTCTTCTTGTACCAGACTTATTAATATCAATCGCTGGGAAAATTCTTCTCTCAGACAACTTTCTATCTAGATGAACCTCCATATTACCAGTTCCCTTAAACTCTTCAAAAATAACATCATCCATTCTACTTCCCGTATCAATTAAAGCAGTAGCAAGAATGGTTAAGCTTCCACCATACTCAATATTTCTTGCAGCGCCAAAAAATTTCTTTGGTTTATGCAAAGCTGCTGGGTCAATACCACCTGACAAAGTTCTTCCAGAAGATGGAATTACCAAGTTATAAGCCCTAGTAAGTCTTGTAATACTATCTAATAAGATAACAACATCTTTTTCCTGTTCTACCAATCTCTTTGCACGTTCTAAAACCATTTCAGCAACTTTTACATGATGTTCTGGTAATTCATCAAAAGTAGAATGAATTACTTCCCCTTTAATACAACGCTTCATATCAGTTACCTCTTCTGGTCTTTCATCAATTAATAATACAATTAGTTCCGTTTCTGGATTATTTTTGCTAATACTATTGGCTACCTTTTTTAATAAAGTGGTTTTTCCAACTTTTGGTTGTGCTACAATCATTCCCCTCTGCCCTTTTCCAATAGGACACATTAAATCAATAATTCTAGTAGCATAATCATTGGATACGGTTTCTAATTTTAATCTTTTATTTGGGTAAATCGGTGTTAATTCATCAAATCTTTTTCTTTTCATTGCTTTTTCTGGATGTTCTCCATTTACTTCACCAACGAAAATTAAAGATGGAAATTTTTCTCCTTCTCTAAATCTAGAAATACCTTTTATAATATCTCCTGTATCTAATCGAAATCTTCTAATTTGAACCATTGATATATAGACATCTTTATCACTTGATAAGAAATTTTCTCCCCTTAAAAATCCATATCCATCTGGTAAAATGTCTAATATTCCCTCTACTATTTCGTCTCCATCACTTGTTAATTTGTAGTCTACAATTGGTTCCCCATTGGCATCATATTGTCTTTCTGGTTTGTCTAACTCTTCTACTTTTTCTACATTTTTTTGTGTTTGGCTTGTAATTTGTTTTAGAACTGTTATTAATTCATCTTTTTTTAATTTTGAAATATTTTTGATATTGTGTTCTTTGGCTAATTCCTTTAATTCCATTAAAGTCATTGTTTCTATGTTTAACATATAGTCCTCCTTATTTTTTTATTATTGGGGAAATTAAAAATCGAAATAATATAATTATTATAACATAAGTTTTAATAAAAAGAAACATTTTTTCCAAAAAAAGGAATATAATTTCAAAATCATTTTAAAATTACATTCCTCTATCTACATATATTCTTTCATTTGGAAAATACATATCTAGCTTTTCTCTTGCTGTTTGTTCAATAAAATTTAATGAGTTTACATCTTCTTTTTTCTTAGCAAGTTCTTCTTTATATTCTTTTTGCTCCTCAATTTGAGAAGCTAATTCATTACTATCTTGATTATATTGATTTAAAGTTTTTTGTTGATTGACTAAAGTAAAAATTACATATAAGGCAATTCCTAATATTAGCAATTTTTTAGACATCTTTTTGTTCTTCTTCATCTGTAATCTCTCCATTTTCTTTGTTAAATCCACACGGATATACATTTATATATTCTACATATTAGGAAAAAATCCTGCTTTTAATATTAATTTTTTACAATATTCTTCGCCTTTTTGGACATTTTTAGATTTTTGTACATTTTTGTAGCAAAATTTGTAGAACTTTTTCTAATATTGATAAATAGAAAAGTAACTGGCTTTAAGAAAATCTTATGCAATAATTTGTAAATATATTTTAATGGAAGGATTACAAATCCAAAAATCTTTTTCAAAAAATTAATGATTTTTACATTAATTTTTATAATATAAGAACTAATAAATAGCAAATAAATAAAAGCACCTAATACAATTCCTAAAAACATATATAAACGTAATTCCCCATTGTTAAAAACAAATATAGAATACAGCACAATTGCTCCTGATAAAATCCAAAATAAAACATCCTCTATATAGGTTACTACATCTTTTGTGTTAAATACTTTTCTAGATATTCTGAAAAAATCAAATAATAATCCGATTATTATCCCATTTATTGTAAAAATTAAAAACAAATATGCCTGATTTGTGACCATTATTATTTGAACTCCTCTCAATGTTTTTATTTGAATATTTTACTCATAAAGCTATTTCCTTTTGACTTTTCATTGTCTTTATCACTATAAGCTAAGTACGAAATCTCCCCTTCTACAATTACTTCTGAGGTATCAATGCTTAATTTATTAATTCGAATGTTTTCTCCTTTTACTGTCAATAGTCCTAATTCTGTTTCTAGTATAACAACCTGGTCATCGAAACTTAAAACATCTAAAACACCAGATATGCTTAATTTCCCTCTATTTTCTAAAATAAGATTTTGGATTACTCCTGTACTTATTGTTTTTCTTTCATCAACAGTCATCTCTTTGCCCCCTTCTAAATTATATATATGCACTGGTTGTCTCATTTAGAACAAAACATTTCATAAAAATAAGTCTAAAAAGCAGTGAACAGGTACTATTATATTATTTTTTTACACCTTGTGTGTCGCAACCCCCTAACTTAAAAGATGGACGGTTGCTCCAAATCGCACTCGCATAAATGCTCGTTTTGCTGTCCATTGTTAAAGCTTTGCTTGTTACAGTGGCAGTATGCAGTGGCTGGTCGCTTACGCGGTGTTGTAAAAATAATATAATAGTACCTGTTCACTGGTTTTTAGTTTATTCTGTTATTAATTTTTCATGTATTTCATTTAGTATGGTATCACATATTTGATTTTTAAAAGTAATAGAAACTTTAGATTCTGAAACATCAAATTGAAGCATATCTAATTTATTTCTTTCAACAATATCTAAAATCTCTTTCATACTTTTTATGTTTCTTATCATACCATTACCGACAATAGAAATCCTAGAAACCTCTTTTTTCACAATACTTTTGATTGTATTTTCTTCAATAATATCTGAAATTACAGTTCCAGGTTTATTATTAAAAGTAGATTTAGTAATAATAGGAACTTTAAACTTTTCTCCTATTTCTATACAGCGATTATGCAAGACTTTTGCACCCTCGCTAGATAATGCAAGCATCTCTTCATAAGAAAGAGCTGGCAATTTTTTAGCCTGTTTCAATTGATTTGGGTCTGCTGTATATACGCCATCCACATCAGAAAAAATATAACAATTTTTAGCACCTAAGGCTGCTGATATAGCAACTGCTGTTGTATCAGAACCTCCTCTTCCTAAAGTTGTAATATCTATATTTTCATTCATTCCTTGAAAACCTGCGATAATTACAATTTTACCTTTTTCTAATTCTTTTGTTATTCTTGATGTATCTATCCATTTAATGATTGCATTTTGATTCGTATTATTGGTATAAATTCCTGCTTGCCATCCTGTTAAAGAAATTGCTCGATATCCCATTCTATTTAATAATAAACTTAATTTAGCACTTGAAATTTGCTCTCCACTACTAAGTAATACATCCATTTCCCTATCTTCTGTATTTGTTGATAGTTCTCTGGCTTCTGAAATTAATTTATCTGTTGTTTTTCCTTGGGCAGAAACAACTACTACAATATTATGATTTTTTTGATATAAATCTATTATTTTATCAGCTACTAATTTTAATTTTTCATTATCCGCAACAGAACTACCTCCAAATTTTAAAACGATTGTGTCCACCTTAATCACTCGCCTTTTGTAAAAAATATATAGAGAGCGGATAAATTAACAACAGATGTGACATTTTAATTCTGCCATTGTTGTTCTTTTTATCTGCTCTCTATATTGTATGCTAGAAAAATTCAAATGATATTTGAATTATAATTTCTTTTTTAGGTAACTCTCCATAAATTCATCAATTTCGCCATCCATAACAGCCTGTACATTTCCTACCTCATAATTGGTTCTATGGTCTTTTACCATCGTATAAGGACAGAAAACATAAGAACGAATTTGACTCCCCCATGCAATGTCCATTTGAACACCTTTTAAGTCTTCAATTTTTTCCTTTTGTTCTTTTTCTTTTACGTCTAACAATTTTGATTTTAACATTTTCATGGCTGTTTCACGGTTTTGGATTTGAGAACGCTCGGATTGACAAGCTACAACAAGATTGGTTGGTATATGTGTTATTCTAACAGCAGAAGATGTTTTATTAATATGTTGTCCTCCTGCTCCGCGATGCTCGATAAGTATCTACCCTTAAATCATCTGGATTGATGTTTAGTTCAATATCATCTGTAATCTCTGGTAAAACCTCGACAGAAGCAAAGGAAGTATGTCTTCTTCCCCCACTGTCAAATGGCGAAATTCTTACCAGACGATGTACACCCATTTCGCATTTCATATAGCCATAGGCATTTTCTCCTATTATTTCAAAGGTTACACTTTTTAATCCTGCCTCTTCCCCTTCTAAATAATCCAGTTCTTTTATTTCATAATGGTTTTTATTGCCCCATCTCGTATACATTCGATATAACATCTCTGCCCAGTCTTGGGATTCGGTTCCTCCTGCTCCTGGATGTATGGTAACGATGGCATTGTTGCTGTCATATTTCCCAGATAGAAATGTGTTAATTTCAAATTTTTCGATTTCTTTTTGTAATTTACTCGTATTTTTTAAAATATCTTTTGCTATTTCTTCCTCTGGTTCTAATTCGACTAATTCGGTTAATTCTTGTAAATTCGTAATTTCTTCGGATAACCTCTTATATTCACTGGTTTTGCTTTTTATGTTTTTGATTTGAGATAATATTTTGCTGGAATTTTTATTGTCATTCCAAAAGTTCTCTTCCATCGTTTTCTTTTCTAAGTCTTGTAATTGATTTTCTAAATCAGCTATGTCAAAGAGATTCACCCAATTCGTGTGTTTTCTCTTTTAATTGTTGAAGTAGTCTTGTATTTTCTTCTAATTCTAACATGTTATCACTCTCCTTGTTTTTTATTCTATCTTATTTAGCTTAAAATTTCAAGTATTGTAAAATAACCTCTCATCAAATAAAAGGTAATCCCCTAAAGCCCAAGAACTCGGCTTTAGGGGGAAAGTTTATTTACTATATTTATCTTTTAGTTTTTCTAATTCCTGACTAAATTTTATATAGTCCAAAGATTCGCATATGATAGAGCCTTTAAATTGTCCTTCTTCAGTAACAGCTATATGCATACTTAGTGTGCCAGAATTAATACTAGAAAGTTCATTAAGTTCAGTTAAAAACTTAATACAGTCATCATATGTGTTTCCTAGTATGTTAATGTGAAACTTCCGGCTCTTGCTCATATAAAAGTCTAAAATCTTCATGTGTGTTTCTCCTTTCAATACCTATATTTTATACTTAAATTATACAATAGATTGACATATTTTTCAACTCATGTAGGTGATTTTGTCATATATTAATACAGATTATTTTGTTTTTGCTTGACATAATTAATAAAAAATGGTAAATTAATAATACAATTATTGTTTGAAATATGTGGTGAACAACATCAGGCAGAATGAGAGTGAAGCTTACTACGATAGTTTGATCTCAGCTTTAAATGAACAAATGCTTCAGACTTATTTTAAACTGGTATATGTTCCGAAATAAGTCTAATCTCTAAGCCAGAAAAGGATGAAAAAAATAAAAATTTCATTTTTTCCGGCTTAAGATTCATTTTATGGTCTTAATTGTCTATATTTTTTCAGGTTATTAACAGGTTAAATAATTTATGATAAAAATGATGAATTGTGGATGGGTCATTTTCATTCGTTATCTCCTTATACATAAAAATGAGGATTAAAACCTAAATTTTAACCCCCATCTATTAAATTATGCTATTTCCCACAACAATTTTTATATTTCTTACCGGCTACCGGCAAGGGCAAGGGTCATTTCTACCAACTTTTGGCCCTTCATTACGAACCGTTCTATCCACATCGGTTCCTATTCTAGCTCCGCCATCCACGCTATGAATAGCCTCTAAAGCAGCCCCTGTAATCTTAACGGTCTCTTGTCTTTTGGTATCTCCGCCTTGTCTAATATGCATTAATATTTTAGTAACATCTACTTTAATATCGTTTATCATTTCATCAAACATATCAAAGCCTTCTAATCGGTATTGAACAACTGGGTCTTTTTGACCATAAGCACGTAGTCCAATACCATTTTTCAACTCATCCATGCTGTCGATATGGTTCATCCATTTTTCGTCAACAACTTTAAGCATAACCACTCTTTCCAACTCTCTCATTTCGTCAGCACCAATTTCTTGTTCTTTCTCGGCATAGATTTCCATTGCTTTTTTCTTTAATTCTTCTGAAATGGAATCTGAATTGTTTTGATTTTGCTTAATATAATCTAACATATCAATCCCAAAAATATTGATAATTTCGGTATTTAAAGACTCTACGTTTAATTCAGAGGTTTCGATGTTAACAAACATATCTACTATATTATCTGCTATATATTCTATCATAGAGATGATACTATCGTGAATATTTTCACCATCTAATACTTCTCTTCTTTGTTTGTAGATAATCTCTCTTTGTGCATTCATAACATCATCATATTTCAATACATTTTTACGAATACTAAAGTTTCTACCTTCTACTTTCTTTTGAGCATTTTCAACAGCATTTGAAATGATTCTAGAATCAATTGGCATATTTTCATCTGCTCCTAATGTATTGTAAACTCTAGTAATGGCATCTCCACCAAAAATTTTCATCAAATCATCGTCTAATCCAATATAGAATTTTGATTCACCATTATCTCCTTGACGTCCAGAACGTCCACGTAACTGATTGTCAATTCTTCTAGATTCATGTCTTTCTGTACCAATGATTTTTAATCCACCAGCAGCGATTACTTTTTCTTTTTCTTCTTTGATTTGTTCGTCATATTTTTTGACTAAATTTCTGAAATCTTCTCTTGCTTTTAGAATATCTTGGTTGTCTGTCTCATAATAAGTATCGGCTTCTTCAATTAATTCATGAGCGACTTTATTTTTTCTCATCTCTTCTTTGGCTAAGAATTCACTATTTCCACCAAGCATAATGTCAGTACCACGTCCTGCCATGTTGGTTGCTATGGTAACAGCTCCATACTTACCAGCTTGTGCTACAATTTCAGCTTCTTTTTCATGATATTTGGCATTTAATACCTCATGTTGAATCCCTTCTTTTTTCAATAATTGGCTTAATTTTTCTGATTTTTCAATGGATACGGTACCAACTAACACAGGTTGTCCTTTTTCATGACTCTTTTTGATACTTTCTACAATAGCTTTAAATTTGGCATTTTCATTTTTATAAATCACATCATTTTGGTCATCACGAATCATAGGTTTATTCGTTGGAATATCTACAACGTCTAAGTTATAAATTTCTTCAAATTCTCCTGCTTCTGTCATAGCTGTACCTGTCATACCAGATAATTTGTCATACATTCTAAAGAAATTTTGGAAGGTAATGGTTGCTAATGTTTTTGACTCATCCGCAATTTTTACGTTTTCTTTGGCTTCAATTGCTTGATGTAATCCATTGTTATATCTTCTACCATACATGATACGTCCTGTGAATTCGTCAACAATCAATACTTCCCCATCTTTTACAATGTAATCAATGTCTTTTTTCATAACGCCATGTGCACGTAATGCTTGATTGACATGGTGTACTAAAGTTGAGTTTTCTAAGTCGTTGAAATTTTCAAGCCCAAAGGTTTCCTCTGCTTTTTGAATTCCTTTTTGTGTCAAAGAGGCAGATTTTGCCTTTAAGTCAACAATGTAATCATATTTTTCATTATCTTCTGCTTGGTTATAATCTTTGATGTCTTCTTCTACAATAATTTTAGGTGATAATTTTTTGACAAAATTATTAGCTTTTCTATATAAATCAGAAGATTCATTAGCTCTACCAGATATAATAAGAGGAGTACGTGCTTCATCGATTAAAATACTATCGATTTCGTCCACGATAGCATAGTGTAATCCTCTTTGTACTAATTGGTTTTGATAAATAACCATGTTATCTCTTAGGTAATCAAATCCAAATTCATTGTTGGTACCATACGTTACGTCTGCATGGTAGGCATCTTGCTTTTCTTGTGGCTCCATTCCTGCGATAACTAATCCAACAGATAGACCTAAGAATTTATATAATTTTCCCATCCATTCACTGTCTCTTTTGGCAAGATAATCGTTGACGGTAATAACGTGAACTCCTTTTCCTTCTAAGGCGTTTAAGTAAACTGGCAAAGTGGCTACTAGGGTTTTTCCTTCTCCTGTTTTCATTTCTGCTATTCTTCCTTGATGTAAGATAATTCCACCAATTAGTTGGACATCAAAGTGTCTCATGCCTAATACTCTTTTGGATGCTTCTCTTACAACAGCAAAGGCTTCTGGTAAAATATCATCTAGGGTTTTTCCTTCTTCTAATTGTTTTTTGAAATATTCGGTTTTTCCTCTTAATTCACTATCACTTAATTTTGACATTTCTTCTTCTAATCCATTGATTTTTTCTACCAATGGCATGACTCTTTTTACTTCTTTTTCACTGTAGCTTTTAAAAATTTTATTTAAGATACTCATTTTTGTATTCCTTCCTCCTAAGTTTAATTTTTTACCTCGTTACTATATCATTAAAGTTGGTTTTTAGCAAGTACTTTTGGAAAAAATGGTTACAAGTTTTACCAATAACTAATAATACCATCACAAATAATATTCTTTAAAAGAGTTTCTAATTTATAGCAAGATAAAAGAAATTAATAATATACAATTTTTACCATGTTATGTTTACAATTCCAACTATATATGTTATAATATCATTACATACTGTAGTTGGAGAATACAGTTACAAAAATGTATTGTAGAAAGGAGACACAGAATCGTGAAAAAAGATGAAAAACGGTTACTGTTTTTTATGATTGTATTTATAATTGCAATTATAAGTTTTACTACTATTATGGTGCTAATGTTTATTTATCCTCAGATTTCATTTTGGAGTCTAATGGTATTTTTTGTAATAATCATGGGCATTGTAATTGCACCAACATTAAAAGATACTATAATTCTTGTTGTTGGTATGATTATTGGAGCAATTGCCGGAACATTTGTTGATAAGTTTGTTTCTCATTATTTTGAGAACCTTACTCTTATCGGATTCATAGTACAATCTGTATTTTTAGCACCAGTTTATCTTCCATTATCTAGGCATTTTGTGAACATGTGCAGAAAAAGAGTAAGATTAATGAGACAATAGGAACTTATTCATAAGTAGTTTATATTTAAGTAAATATTCTCCAAATTTACTTATACCCAAGAAAAACAAAATTATAATTTCTGTTTTTCTTGGGTAATTTAATTTTTTGTTCTTGTTTTATCAAGCCCAACAATTATTACATTTTTATTCTATGAATATTTTCTATGTTTTCACATAAATTCAAGTAACAGTATTATAAATAGAAAAGAGGATGGTTATGTTTGTCTATCATGTTAAAATTAATGGAAGTAAAACCTTTCAATATATCTTTATCGGAATTGTTATTTTAGTCATCATCATTGTTGGAATTGTAAGTTTCAAAGTATTTCATGGGGCAAGTAATTCTCACGAAAGTTCTTCTTGTTTACCCCAAAACAAAATCACAAAACTGTCAACTGCTAACTATACTAATATATTAAAAACAGTTCATGAGAATATAGATGATTATGTAGGAGTTCAAATTAATTTTACTGGGTATGTTTATCGTGTGTTAGATTTAAAAGAAAATCAATTTGTGTTAGCTCGTGATATGATTATTTCTTCTGATTTTCAATCTGTTGTGGTTGGCTTTTTGTGTGAGTGTGAAAATGCGAAAGATTTTGAAGATGATACTTGGGTAGAATTAACAGGAAAAATTATTAAGAGTGATTATCATGGTGATATGCCAATTGTTAAAGTTACGGAAATAAAAAAGATTGATAAACCGTCTGACGAGTTTGTATATCCTCCAGATGAGAGTTATATTCCAACAAGTGGTGTACTTTAAGAATTTTCATAAAATACAATATTTGACATATAATAAGATAGATGCTATAATAGCATCAAGACGTCGATAAGTAGTTCTGAAATAAAAAGACGTAAAAAGACTAGGTGCCACCAAAGCATACCTAGTCTTTTCCAGTACTAACGAATGAAACTAAATAGAAGAAAAAACGTAGTGAAATAAATAAAAT
>CAOKPI010000021.1 GCA_948470605.1 uncultured Clostridium sp.
TTGAGTGGTGGTGTGAGAGGGGAAAAACACATTAAGTGTTATCTTCTACTCGATTATCGTGTTGATTGATTATTAAAAAAGTCTCGTATGGATAATTTTGCTTCGGCTTCAGCAAATTGTTTTTTATATCTTTTTCTTGCTTCTTCTTCGCCAAATTTAATGATATAGTCAGCTATTGCCATTTTACAGCTAGGACTTGCATCTAATGCGTTTAGTAAATCTTCAATAGGTCTTTTTTGTTTATTCTTATAATTTTCAGCTATTTCTTTTTGATTTCCATCTTCTTTTGGTATGAAATCTGTATTTCTTTTTTTATGTTTTTGTTCAAACAATAATTTTACCTCACTATCTTTTATTATTTCTGCTCTACTTTTTTCTTCTGATTTCGTAAATCTTTGCAATTTCCATTTTTCAATTTCAGTTAAACCGCTTAAATCATGATGCAAATTAAAAGGTAGTGGTTGATGATTATGAATGCTTTCAATATAATCATAAATCATTTGGTTGTTTCCGGTACCATCCAAAATCTTGATTAAGATAGGATTGATTTTATGGCTTAAGTAAGCACCTTGTATTTTATTACCAGCTATTTTTTTACACATTTTATTAATAGATATTCTTTTATAGGTGTTTGGTTTTTCTTCTTTAATAGATGAAATAGAAAGTTCAAGTTTTTTGCCTTCTTTATCAGTATATTGTACAAAACCATTTTTTTCCGAGATATAAATGTCTATGTCTTTATCAATGCTTTCTTTTTGTTGTGTATCTTCTTCGCTTTTACGAGCTTGTTCCATATCATCAATTATTTCAAAATCTGAATTTTCTGATTTTTTGCTATTTTGTGGCGTTGAATAATGGATTGTTGTAATAGTCTTATACATATCATCAGTTATGTCATAATCTAGAGGATTTGAGAAACTTTCTTGTGAAGATGGTGTTTGGAATTTGTCTGTTGCTTCAATTTCCTTAACTCTTTCATTGTGATTTTCTTCTTCTGGGAATTGTTCCATATCATCAATTATTTTAAACTCCGATTTCTTATTTTGAGGAGTTAAATATACAGGTATAGAAAAACCGTCCATATCATCATTTATTGTATATTCTAAAGTGTTTTCTCCTAAAGATTTTTCCTCGTTGGAACTTATTTCTGTAGTCGAAATGGTTTGTTGAAAAGATGTTTCTAGAGATTTATCTTCTTTGTCTTCAGAGAGTGGTAAAGAGTCATCCTTTCCTTTTAATTCTCTTAAATTAATTTCGCATAATGCTCTTGCATTTCTTAAATCTTCGCATTCTTCTTGACTTATTTGCTGTTCTTTTAAAGCAGTTTTAATATTGGTAAGCTCTTTTTCTAACATTTGTATTAATTTAGATTTATCTGTAATGCTAAGTAGCATATATTGAATTCTAAGTATATATTCCATGTTTTCCTCCTCTAGATAATTGAAATTTTATATGTAAACCTATTTCATTGTACCATATTTTTTGTAGGACTTTCAAGATTTTATATATTTTTTTTAAAATTAGCAAAAAACGATTTTCAAATTTTAGAGAAATTTCAATTTGACTTTTACAGAAAAATATAATATAATGCAAATCAGTAAGTAGCAACAAAACTAGTTGCTAGAGAATGAGATTTTATTATTAAGTAGAGATTTTTGTATTAAGAGAGAAATAATGTAAATAATAATAAGGAACGGATTTATAAAAGTTTAGATTATGTAAGTTAGGAGAGAAAAGGAAGCTACATAATAGAATAAACTTTCATATTGATATGGGTAAAATAAATTAGGTTCATTAGTTTGTTATATTACAAGCTATTTTTGACGTTATTAAAAATATATAGAAAGGGATATTTAAAATTAATAAAATCCAATAAAAGAAAGAAAAGAGAGGAGAAATTATGGCAGAAGAAAAATCAGAAAATAAGCAAAAGAGAAGCTACGAAAAGAAAGAGAGACCAGTAAAAAGAAATTATCAAGAAGGAAGAAAAACAACAAGAACTAAAAATCAAGAAGAAGGAAAAAAGACAAGACCATACCAAAAAAGAAATACTAATCATACGAAAAGTGAAAAAGTAAAGATTGTATCCACACAAAAAGGAGAAAATGTGGAAAAAGTAGATGAAAAACGTGTTGTTGAGAGAAAGAGGAAAACTTCTACAAGAACAAGAAGAGCTACTAAAAATAATCCTATTTTTAAAGCCTCCAAATTAAAAATCATTCCATTAGGAGGCTTACATGAAGTAGGAAAAAATATTACCGTTTTTGAATATGAAAATGAGATGATTGTAGTTGACTGTGGGTTATCTTTTCCAGAAGACGACATGTTAGGAGTCGATTTAGTCATACCAGATATTACTTACTTAGAAAAAAATGTGGATAAAATCAAGGGATTGATTATTACGCATGGTCATGAAGACCATATCGGAAGTGTGCCATATTTGTTAAAGAAGATTAATATTCCAATTTATGCACCAAGACTAGCTGCAGGATTAATTAGGAATAAATTGGAAGAACACAAATTATTAAGAAGTACCAAATTAACAGAAGTGATACAAGGTGAAACTATAAGTTTAGGAAAAAATTTTAAAGTAGAATTTATTAGAAGTTCGCACAGTATCCCGGATTCTGTTATGTTGGCGATTACCACACCAGCTGGAACGATTTTACACACAGGTGATTTTAAAGTAGATTACACGCCAATTGATGGAAAAACAATGGATTTCGGAAGGATTGCTGAAATTGGAAATCAGGGAATTTTGGCTTTGATGTCAGATAGTACCAATGCCGAAAGAAAAGGATTCACAATGTCAGAAAGTTCGATTGGAGAAGTGTTTGACAAGTTATTTTTACATTGCACCAAAAGAATTGTGGTTGCTACTTTTGCTTCTAATGTGCATAGAGTACAGCAAATTGTGAATTCAGCAATCAAATATAATCGTAAAATTGCGGTATGTGGTAGAAGCATGATTAATATGATAGAAACAGCAAAAGACTTAGGCTATATTGAATGCCCTGATAATATATTCATTGATATTGATATGATGAATCATTACACAGATGAGCAATTAGTCATTATCACAACAGGAAGTCAAGGAGAGCCAATGTCAGCGTTAACAAGAATGGCAGCAGGTGACCACAGAAAAGTGAAAATAACACCAAATGATTTAGTAATCATTTCAGCAACCCCAATACCAGGAAATGAAAAATTTGTATCCAAAGTAATTGATGATTTAATGCAAATTGGAGCAGAAGTGGTATATAGTTCTTTGGAAACCATACATGTTTCTGGACATGCTTGTCAAGAAGAACAAAAATTGATATTAGCTTTAACCAAACCAAAATATTTCATACCCGTACATGGCGAATATAGACAATTGATTGCTCACAGTGAAACAGCACAAAGTATGGGGATTGATAAAGATAATATTATTATGATGTCAAATGGTAGAATACTAGAAATCAACCAAGATAGTGCTACCTTGACTGGCTCAGTTCCAAGTGGTAGAATTTTGGTAGATGGATTAGGAATTGGAGATGTTGGAAGCATTGTTTTGAGAGATAGACAACATTTATCACAAGATGGATTGATTGTTATTGTATTAACGATGGATTCTGCAACAGGAGAAGTGGTTGCTGGTCCTGATGTTATTTCAAGAGGATTTGTTTATGTAAGAGAGTCAGAAAATTTGATGGATGATGTAAAATCTGTTGTGAGACATGAGATAAAGAAATGTGAAGAAAGAGGCATTACTGATTGGGCAACGATTAAGTCTACAACGAGAGAGAATTTGAGAGATTATATTTTTATGAAGACGAAAAGAAATCCAATGATAATCCCGATTATAATGGAGGTGTAGCCAAAAGGCTTGAATTCAATGATTTTATGGGTTGAGATATACGTTTTGGTTATAACTCATTAGGCTTGTAAAGATTTCTAAATTAAAAATTTGTTTTGTTTGCTTGTATTTTATAAATAAATATAGTATATTGATATTCATAGGAAATGATGAAAAGCAGATGTGGTTTTGCCACCTAAAATACGAATCTTCGTAGGAAGGGTGGTGATGTTTATGGTTAAAGTGATACTATTTTATATAATATTACTAATGTTATCTTTAACATTAAACGTTGCCTTGACAGCAGTTCTGTATAAGAACTGGGTTGATAAGCAACTACATAAATAGATAAAAAAATAAACCATTCTGCTTAGCCGAGCGCTTGGTTTATTTAATCAATATATCGGCAAAACCACGTTTGTGGATTTGTCATTTCCTATATTTATTATAAACTATTGATAAGTAAAAAGTCAAGGAATATAAAAATTATTAAAGATTTTATATCAATGAAAATTTATCAAGAAAAAAATTTTTAATAGAACTAAATAAATTTGCTATATAATTTCGTTAAACTAAAAGCATTAAATGGAGGACTAAGTATGCAGAAAAAGAATGTTGTTATAACAGTAGCAAGAAGAGGATTAGGTAAAGTACTTGCCTATGTATTTGTTTCAAGTGCTATGATTTAATTATAAATGATAAAGAAGAAATTATAGAGGTTATTACAACCAAAGGTTTATTAAGAAAAGGTAGAAACGTGCAAGAGGAAGATAGAGGGGAAAGATAGGAGAGGAATAGAAATGGATTACAAAGATTTAGCGAATTTAATATTTCCAGATGTTAAGGAAATAGCATATTACGAGGAAAAATATCCAGAAAGAAATTTAAAAGAAGGAGCAATGGTAACAAGATTTGCTCCTAGTCCAACTGGATTTGTACATATTGGAGGATTGTATCAATCCTTAATTGCCAGAAAATTAACAGCTCAAACAGAAGGCGTATTTTTCTTAAGAGTAGAAGATACTGACCAAAAAAGAGAAGTGGAAAATGGAATTACTGGGATTGTAAATGCTTTAAAAGATTTTGTCATTATACCAGATGAAGGTATGGTATCCGAAAGCGAAGAAAAAGGAAATTATGGACCATATAAACAATCTTTAAGAAAAGAAATTTATCAAGCTTATGCCAAATATTTGATAGAACAAGGAAAAGCGTATCCATGTTTTTGTTCTCCAGAAGAAATAGAAGGTATTAGAGCCAAACAAGAAGCTGCTAAAATTAGACCTGGTTATTATGGAGTATGGGCTAAATGTAGAAATCATACGGTAGAAGAAATGGCAGAAAAGATAAAGAATGGTGACAGTTATATCATTCGTTTTAAGTCGCCAGGAAGAGAAGATAGAAAAATCAAACATCATGATGTGATTAAAGGAAATGTAGATTTTCCAGAAAATGACCAAGATATTGTTATTATCAAAGCAGATGGATTACCAACTTATCATTTTGCACATGCAATTGATGACCATCTAATGAGAACAACTCATGTGATTCGTGGAGATGAGTGGTTATCTTCTGTTCCATTACACTTGCAATTGTTTCATGAGTTAGGATTTAAGGCACCTAAATATGCTCATATTGCACCTATCATGAAAAATGATAATGGTAATAAGAGAAAATTAAGTAAAAGAAAAGATGCAGAAGCTGCTGTTAGCTATTATGAAGAAGAGGGAATTCCAGCAGAAGCAGTGAAAGAATATTTGTTAAATATTGCAAATTCTAATTTTGAAAATTGGAGAAGAGCTAATCCAGATAAAGCAATGGACGAATTCGAACTTCAATTAAATAAGATGAGTGTGAGTGGTGCTTTATTTGATATGGTAAAATTACTAGATGTTGGTAAGACTGTTATATCAAGAATGACAGCAGAAAAGGTATACCAAGAGGCCTTGAATTGGGCCCAAAAACATGATGAAGAATTGGCTAAAATGTTGGAAGATAAAGAATATGCTTTAAAGGTATTTGGCATTGAAAGAGGCAATAAAAAACCAAGAAAAGATATTTCAAAATGGTCAGAAGTAAAACAAAATATAGAATATATGTATGACGAAAAATTCTTTGCTAAACCACAAGAATATCCGTATCAAGTTATTAAGGATAAGGAAGATATTAAAAAGATTTTAACGTTATATCTTGAGAAATATTATGATGATTCTTATGACAAACAGACATGGTTTGATAAAATTAAAGAATTAGCAGGAGAAATGGGATATGCCCAAGAAGTGAAAGAATTTAAGGCAAATCCAGACCAATATAAAGCACATGTGGGAGATGTTAGTACTGTTCTAAGAGTTGCTTTGACAGGTAGAACCAATACCCCTGATATGTATGAGATTATGCAAATTCTAGGGAAAGATAGAATCACTAAGAGGTTTGAATTAGCGATGAAATGAGACAAGGGGGACAGGTGAGAATTTTATGGAGTATAATTTGGGAGATGTGGTACGAACAAAAAAACAACATCCTTGTGGTAGTAAATTATGGGAGATTACAAGGGTTGGTGTTGATTTTAAATTGAAGTGTCAAGGCTGTGGTCATGTAGTGATGTTACCAAGAGAGAAGGCTTTGAAGGCAATTACAAAGAAAATGAACCCCAGAGACATATAGTATGCTCTGGGGCTCGAACTATTTACGTACAAGGAATTTGTTTCTTGAATTTCTTAGTATTTTTTGCAGCCCTCCATGCTCTCTTGCTCATTTCATACCGCCTTTCATGACAACGCGGTCTATCCGGTATTCTGGAGACTTTTGAAGCCATAAAACCAGCATTTTTTACAGCCTTATTTTTAGCTTTCACGCTGTTATGGTGCCGTTTCCGAGAAACAGAACGGTCTTTTTTCTCAGAGTCTGGAATATTGTCCAAAGGACATGAAAATAATCCACTTGGACACTCACACTCACAAAAATGAGTGCAATTACAAAAATCTTTTTGCATAAACTAACCTCCTTGTTTTCGATGACTAAAAATACAATCATCGTATATAAGATTAAAAGTCTCCCATATAATATCACAAACGTCAACATAAAGTCAAGAAAATTGGGAAATTATTTATAAATATGCGAACCAAACGACAAAAAACGACATATAATATAATATAGTATCAAACAAGGTACTATATTGGAGGTGACTTTAAGATGGAGCCACAAGAAACAATTTATTGCTATGACAACAGAGAAGAAAAATGTGCTAAAAAAAGAAACTGTTTAGGAATTGTAGCAATTATATTATTAACAGCATTGGCTTTTGTATTAGGATTGCTTATAGGAGCAGCTTTAGCTGTAGTTATACTTCTATCTTTACCAGCTGTTATTGTTCTAGCCGTAGTATTAGGATTGTTGTTAGTCTTAACGATTATTCTAATGTTCTGTAACAGAAAGAAAGAAAAAAATGCAAATGTAAATGTTGTTGCTAAAAGAAAACCACCTGAAAAGGTGGTTTTTTAGATACTAGGAAATTTCTCCTAATAGGAGAAATTTCTGTAGTAGATAAATATGGCGAAAAATAGATTTTCTAGCAATTTGCATTGCGTAGAAAATCTTAAATTCGGTTTTTATGATAATTCTATAAATTGTTCAATAAATTTCCAAACATCATCTTGATAAATTTTTCTTTCAGAAGAAAAAGGTAAAGTCGTAATATCACCAAGAGGATTCAATTGTTTTTGTAGATTTTTAACGGTTGCATCAACTTTTGTTTTAGCAATTTTATCTGCTTTATTGGCCAAAATTAAACAAGGTAATCCAGATGAAATAATATAATTATACATCAATCTATCATTTTCAGTAGGGTTATGTCTAATATCTACTAAAAAAATAATCAAAGAAATTTCTTTTCGATGGAATAAATATTCCTCAATAAATTTTCCTACTTGTTCTTGTTCTTTCTTAGACATTTTACTATAACCATAGCCAGGTAAATCAACAAAATAAAAATTATCATCTATATTATAAAAATTAATTTGACGAGTTTTACCAGGTTCACTACTAGTTCTAGCAAGTTTTTTTCGATTTATCATAGTATTGACAAAGCTTGATTTTCCAACATTTGATTTTCCAACTAAAACAATTTCAGGCAATCCATTAGCAGGATATTGGTTGGAGCGAACAGCCGAAATTTCAAATTTAGGGTTTTTGACCAACATAACTAAAATCTCCTCTCGATGATTTTTTCCTCCGTACCTAAAGGTATTACTTATCTGTAAGCTCGCTTAATGCTCGCACAGCTAAGGGCATCCCCAAAATCATTTGCAAAATCATTTTATTTTTTCTAGACCACCCATGTAAGGTCTTAAGACTTCGGGAATGATAACGCTTCCATCTGGTTGATAATTATTTTCTATGATGGAAATTAGCATACGAGGTGGGGCAACTACGGTATTATTTAGAGTATGAGCGAAATAATTTCCATTTTCCCCTTTGATACGGATTCCTAATCTACGAGCTTGTGCATCTGTTAAGTTAGAGCAACTTCCAACCTCGAAATATTTTTTCTGTCTAGGACTCCAAGCTTCGATATCACAAGATTTTGCTTTTAAGTCTGCTAAGTCTCCACTACAACATTCTAGTGTTCTAACGGGAATATTCATGCTTCTAAAGAATTCTACGGTGTAAGCCCACATTTTATCATACCATTCCCAAGATTGCTCTGGTTCACAGACAACGACCATTTCTTGCTTTTCAAATTGATGAATTCGATAAATGCCACGTTCTTCGATTCCATGTGCTCCTTTTTCTTTTCGAAAACAAGGAGAATAAGAAGTCATGGTATAAGGCATGTCCTCTTTTTTCAAAATTTGGTCTTTAAATTTACCAATCATAGAATGTTCGCTGGTACCGATTAAATATAAGTCTTCTCCTTCAATTTTATACATCATGGCATCCATTTCTTCAAAACTCATGACACCAGTTACCACATCAGAACGTATCATAAAAGGTGGTATACAATAGGTAAATCCCTTGTTAATCATAAAATCTCTAGCGTAAGTTAAAACAGCAGAATGCAGTCTTGCGACATTTCCCATGAAATAATAAAATCCATTTCCTGCTACTCGTCTGCTACTTTCTAAATCAAGTCCATTAAGAGACTCCATAATTTCACTATGATATGGGATTTCATAATCTGGGACAATTGGGTCACCATATTTTTGAATTTCTATATTTTCACTGTCATCTTTTCCGATAGGAACGGATTCATGTATGATGTTAGGAATTTTCATCATTTTCGTTTTGATTTTTTCGGCATATTCATTTTCTAATTTTTCATTTTCTGCTAGTTTTTCATTGATTGCATTTACTTGCACTTTTATTTTTTCGGCTTCTTCTTTGTTGCCAGCTTTCATTAGGCTACCAATTTGATTACTAAGATTTTTTCTTTCTGCTCTCAAATTGTCACCATTTAATTTTGATTCTCTATTTTTAATATCTAAATCAAGAATTTCATCGACTAAAATAAGCTTATGGTCTTGAAATTTCTTTTTCATATTTTCTTTGACTACATCTGGATTTTCTCTTAAAAATTTAATATCTATCATATTGGTTACCTCCATAATCTAATGAGCCAATTATACAATATTTTTTGATAATTGGCAAGAAATTGGGAAAAATAATAAAAAATGAGAAACGAAGGGAATGGAAAATGTTTTTTGAAATTGCAAAGTTTATGTTATATTCTGGACTTGTTGTATTAATTGCTAAATATATTTTAGTTATAACATTAAGAAAATTAGCAGAGAATCTAAATTTAAAACCAAAAACTGTGGGAGATATTGCAGGATATGCTACTTCTATGCCAGAGTTATTAACAATTACGGTTTCTAGTATGAATGGATTGATGGGAAGTAGTATCTTTAATATATTAAGTTCTAATATCATTAATTTCATTCAGTATATGGCGTCTATTCTATTAAATAAAAATAGAAAAGCTTTTAACAATAGAGCTATTAAAACAGATATTATATTGGTATTTATAACGATATTAATACCATTGATTTTAGTATGGAAAGATATAGAGATGAACCTAATTATTGTGCCAGCTTTTTTGATTTTGTTTGCTTTGTTTCTTTATCTCAATAATAATGTTCATAAATTGTATTTGCAAAAAGAAGATAAGGAAATAGAAGAACAAATTCAAAAAGAAGGAGAAAAAGAAAAAGGAAATACGAGAAGAACAGCTCTTTATATTGTTATTTTGCTAGGTACAGGAATTTTGTTATATGTTATAGGAGAGTTGTTAGGTGATACACTAAATAATTTATGTTATCAGTTTAACATGTCACAAGTTATAATAGGGATTTTACTTGGTTTTATTACTAGTATACCAGAATTGATTACTTTTTTTGAATCACAAAGACATTATAAAAATCGAGATAGCAACAATATGCTAGGAGTTGTGGAAGCAACTAATAATCTTCTGACTTCTAATATGTTGAATTTATTTATGATTCAATCGATTGGTATTTTAATTTATGCAATATTTTGAAAATTTAAGTTTCGATTTTTTGGAGGAGCTTACAAAAGAATCGAAACTTAAAATTTGAAAACACTTGACAAAGCCTAGTTGAATCGTGTATAATATAAAACGTTACAAGAAGAAGTCAAACTTCTCACCTTATCCAAAAGAGGAAAAAGGTTAGAAATTGAATAAATTCAGAGTATTTTGCTCTAATTTTATTTTTGATTTGACTTGTAACAAAGTCAATTTTTTTATGGAGGTGTTTTCAATCAAACAAGATTTACCAATCAACAGACAAATAAGAGCCAAAGAAATACAATTAATAGAAGATAATGGAAAAAAAGCAGGAGTGATTCCATTTGAAGAAGCTTTAGCAAAAGCAGAAAACAAGAATTTAGATTTAGTACTAGTTGCTCCTAATACGAATCCGCCAGTTTGTAAAATTATGAACTATGGGAAATATAAATTTGAGCAAGCTAAAAAAGAGAAAGAAGCCAAGAAGAAACAAAAGGTTTTAGAGATAAAAGAGTTAAGAGTAACTCCTAATATTGAGGAACATGATTTTGGTTTTAAAAGTAAGAATGCGAGAAAGTTTTTAACCGATGGAAACAAGGTAAAAATAACGGTTCGTTTTAGAGGAAGAGAAGTGAATAATGCAAAAGCAGGAGAAATGGTGCTAAACAAATTCATTGAAAATTTGGAGGATATTGCAACTGTTGAAAAAGCACCGAAGTTAGAAGGCAGAAATATGTTTACTATTTTAGCCAAAAAAGCAGATAAATAAAAAATGAAAGGAGCGATGGCATATGCCAAAATTAAAAACCAATAAAGCTGCTAAGAAAAGATATTCATTAACAGCTACTGGAAAAGTAAAAAGAACAAAGTCAAACAGAAGACACTTATTAGCTAATAAAACAAGGAGACAAAAAAAATCAGGTAAGATTCAAAATGCTTATGCAAGCAAAACATGTGAAAATACAATCAAAAAATTATTACCTTATGGTAATTAAAAAAGAGGAAGGTGAAAATAAATGGCAAGAGTAAAAACAGCTAGAACAACAAGAGCAAGACATAAAAAAATATTAAAACAAGCAAAAGGATATTATGGAGCAAAAAGTTATCGATTTAGAAATGCAAATCAAGCAGTTATGAAATCATTGGCTTATGCTTATGTAGGAAGAAAAGATAAAAAAAGTAATTTTAGAAAATTATGGATAGCAAGAATTAATGCAGCAGCAAGAATGAATGGAACAACTTATAGTAAAATGATTGCAGGTTTAAAGAAAGCAAATGTTATGATTAATAGAAAAATGTTAGCAGAAATCGCTGTGACAGACCCAAAAGCATTTACAGAAATTGCTGAAATAGCAAAAAAAGCATAATCAATATGCTTTTTTTTGTTATATAGAAAAATCTCGGATTTTTCTATATAACAAAACACATTCCACAGAAAATTCTTACAGAATTTTCGCGAGCGAACAAAGACGGGGCATGTAGATAATTTAAAAGATAAAAGAATTTTAATCTACCCTTTTGTTCTATTGTTTTTTCATTTTAGGTTTTGAAATCAAAGAAGCTAAATAGCCAAAGAATACAGCAGCTGCAATACCACCAGCAGCAGCTTTGACACCACCAGTAAAGCAACCAACTAAGCCAGTTTGTTGAGCTCCTTCAATCGCACCTTTTGCAAGATTATAACCAAAACCAGTTAGAGGAACCGTTGCACCGGCACCTGCAAAATCAACCAAGTATTGATAAATTCCTAAACCTCCTAGTATAGCACCTGCTGTAACAAAAATAACTAGTATTTTAGCTGGTGTAAGCTTTGTTTTATCAATTAAAATTTGTCCAATAATACAAATGATACCACCAGTTACAAAACATTTTAATAACATGGTCCAATCAAAAACATTAACCCAATTAACATCCATAAAATTTGCTCCTTTCTTCAAATAGAAAATAGGACGTGGGGACGTAGATAATGTCCCTATCCCTAAATTTCCTAACTTAATGTGTTATTTATAATAGGGACATTATCTACGTCCCCATGTCCTCATGTCCTACATTTCTATGCTAACTGCATGTGCAATTCCTGGAATACTTTCTCCTTGTTGAGAAGTCGTTGAATTTGTTAAAGCTCCTGTTGCAATTAGTAGTATTTTTTTCATTTTGTTTTCTTTCAATTGTTTAAAGAAATAACCTGAAAATACCGTTCCGCAACAAGCACAACCACTACCACCAGAATGGGTATCTTGTGCGTTTTTATCAAACATTAAAACCCCACAATCATTATAATTTGATTTAATATTGTAACCTTGTGATTTTGCAATATCAATAGCAATGTCTTTTCCAATATGCCCTAAATCTCCACTAATAATAGCATCATAATAACTAGGATTTCTTCCTGTATCTAAAAAATGAGTGATTAAAGTATCGGTAAAAGCTGGTGCCATAGCAGCACCCATGTTGTTGGCATCTTTGATTCCCATGTCTACAATTTTTCCTGGTGTGATGTGAGTAATATAAGGACCTTGTCCTTCTTTTGTTAAAATAGCTGCACCTGAGCCAGTGACTGTCCATTGACTTGTAGGAGGTCTTTGGTTTCCTAATTCTAATGGAAATCTAAATTGTTTTTCAGCACTACAGAAATGGCTGGATGTAGCACATAATACGTTACTAGCAAAACTTTCAATAGCCATAGCACCTAAACACATGGATTCTACAAAAGTAGAACAAGCACCAAATACACCAAAAAATGGAATACTTAATTCTCTTAAACCGAAACTAGAAGAAATACATTGATTTAATAAATCTCCTGCAAACATACAATCAATTTCGTTAGCCGATACACCAGATTTAGAAATAACTGTATTGACAGTTTCTTTTATAATTTTGCTTTCAGCTTTTTCCCAAGTTTTTTCACCCCAAAATTCGTCATCTAAAGTTTGGTCAAAATATTTAGCCAAAGGACCTTGTGCTTCTTTGGGACCAACAATAGAGGCACAGTCTAAAATAGTGGGTGGGGTATTAAATTTTATAGTTTGTTTTCCTACCTTTTCCAAAATATTACCTCCTTAAACTAAAGTCATGCTTTGTGTATTAAATATTAAAAATACAATTCCTACTAAGATAGATGCCGATATACCAAATACTAGAACGGGTCCAGCAACAGTAAACATTTTACCGCCAACTCCCATCACATATCCTTCTGATTTGTATTCCATAGCAGGTGATACAATGGAATTAGCAAATCCTGTGATAGGAATTAAAGAACCAGCTCCCGCAAATTTTCCTATTTTATTGAATAAATTTAAGCCAGTTAAAAAGGCAGAGATGCCAATTAATAAAATGGAAACAATTGTACCTGAAGTTTGCGTATCAAATCCTCTTTCTTTACATATATTAAGGATAACTTGTCCAATGGTACAAATTAATCCACCTACCCAAAAAGCATTCAAGCAGTTTTTTAAAAGAGGTGAATTGGGTGATTTTTTATCGACATAGTCTTGATAAGTTTGTTTGGTTTCTAATGGGTTCGTACTCATACATACCTCCTAATTAATTTCTTTTTCTATTTAAATCAAGCGTAAAGCTAATATCTAAATCTACAAAATATTCAATGATTTTATTGCCATCAATGCTAGCTCGTTGTTCTAAAATTTTCACTTCTGATAAATAGTCAATGGTCTTGGAAGCTTCTGAAATTGCTTTTACAATAGCATCCTTCCAGGAAACAGTAGAATTACCAGTTATGATTAAATGTTTTTTTATATCCATAATCGACCTCCAAAAAATCTTTTACAAGTATCTTTTCCGAAATTTAGAAAAAATATACAGAACGAGTGGAAAATTTTATTAAAAAATTGTATAATCGTAAAAAATATTAAAAATGTTCCTACTAGTTCCAAAGGTTTAATGGAGACACGTAATATTAAATTTTTAATCATAGGATATATAAAAATTTCGTTCCTTGCTGGTCGGACAAATCATAGTAAGCCTTTGAAACTAGTAGGAATAAAGAAGGGAAAAATAGGATGGATAGAGTAAGAGAAATAGCATTAAAGGTGCTTTATGATGTTGATAAAAATGGAGCTTATTCCAATATTGCATTAGATGAAGCATTAAGACAAGCAAGAAAAAGGCAAGAGAAAATAGAACCAAGAGATGTCGGTTTTATTTCGGAAATTGTTTATGGAACAATTTCTTGGAAACTAACAATAGATGAAATCATAAAGAAATATTCTAATATTAGAATCAAGAAAATATCTCCTTGGATATTAAATATTTTAAGAATGAGTGTGTATCAGATTTTGTTTTTAGATAAGGTTCCCAAGTCAGCAGCTGTTAATGAAGGAGTTAATTTAGCCAAAAGATACGGACATAAGGCAAGTAGCAATTTTGTAAATGCCATTCTTAGAAAAGTTAGTAAAGAGGATTATAAAGCGTTTTTTGAAATTCAAGATAATGCTGAAAGAATTTCAAAAACAGCATCTATGCCAATGTGGTTGGTAGAGGAATTATTAAAGGAAAATACAGTGGAAAAGGTAGAACAAATTTGTCAGAATTCCAATATAAGACCTAAAGTGTGTATTAGAGTGAATATGTTGAAGACAGACCTACCAACTTTAATAAAAGAATTAGGGAAACAGGGAATACAGGTAGAAAAAGGAGAATCTGAAAAATTTTTATTCTTAGAAGGAGCAAAAAATATAGAGGGATTAAAATTTTTTCAAGAAGGAAAATTCACGGTTCAAGATGAGGTGGCTGGATGGATACCTGAAATTTTAAATCCTCAGCCAAATGAGAAAATATTAGATGCGTGCAGTAGTCCAGGAGGAAAAACTACTTATATGGCAGAATTAATGAAAAATCAAGGTGAAATTAGGGCATGGGATTTACATGAACATAGAGTGAAATTGGTTGAAAAAGCAGCAAATCGATTAGGCATTTCTATGATTAAAACAGAAATCAAAGATGCCATGATATATGAAGAAAAATATGCTGAATATTTTGATAAAATTTTGTTGGACGTGCCATGCTTAGGGATTGGAGTGTTAAAAAGAAAGCCAGATATAAAATGGAAAAGAAAAAAAGAGGATATAGAAGAGATTACTAAAATTCAAAAAAAAATATTAGAAAATTGTTCGAAATATGTAAAAAAAGGAGGAGAATTAGTTTATTCAACTTGCAGTATTTTAAAAAAGGAAAATGAGGACATTATTTACAAATTTATCAAAAATAATACAAATTTCGAGATAATAAAGTTGGTACAAGTATATCAGAATGAAAAAAACGATGGCTTTTTTATTGCTAAAATGCGAAAAAATCACCTTAAAGTCTAGTGTTACAAAATTATTACGTTTTCTTTACAAGTGTGTTAAATGTATTGACTTTTTGGCAAATAAAGATAAAATATTAATATATTTGAAGAAATGTGTAAAATATTCAAGTATGGATTTTTATAATTTTGTAAAAAATAAAAATATATCAATTTTAAAAGGAGAAAACAATGGCGAATGCAAGTTGCCTTGGGCTATATATTGAGGAACATTTAATTAAATATGCAAAAGTTTCAAAAGACCGTAACAGAATAAAAGTAGAAGCATTTGGAATTAAGTTTTATGACAAAATTGGACCAGCAATTGATCAAATAGTACAAGAAACCTACAGTCAGAGAACGCCTATCAGTATTAATTTGTCGGAAGAAATGTATAACTATTTCGACATGTTTGCTTTATTGACAAAAAATGATTTACAAAAAGCAGTTCAAACAGAATTTGAAGCTTATTGTTCAGAAATGGGATATAATCCTAATGTGTTTGAGGGTAGATATGCCGTAGCAGGAAACCATGACGATAAAATCAGGGTGATTCATATTGCTGAAAATAAAATGGAATTGAATAAAAGGATGCAACAAGTAGCTGGTTATAAATTATCTAATATAGCACCTATCTCTATGGCAATTCCAAATTTAATTGATATAGATAAAAATGAAAATTCTATTGTTGTTAATATAGAAGATACTACTACAGTAACAACAATATTACAAAATAAAATTCATAGTGTGGATAAAATAGAACAAGGTAGTAAAGACTTTTTAGCAAAAATAAACTTGAAGGAAAATTCTTATTTAAAATCTTATGAAATATGTAAAAATACAACCATTTATACATCAGAAGGAAGAGAATTACAAGAAGAACAGGCCACTTATTTAGAAGATATTATGCCAACACTTTATACAATATTGGGAAAAGTAAGAAATATTATAACCAATCATAATAATAAAATAAAGAAAGTTTACATTACAGGTACAGCGGCATTAATTAACAATATTGATTTGTATTTTCAGGAATATCTAGAAGATGTAAATTGTGAACTTTTAAAACCATATTTTATACAAACGACAAGAGATATTAGTATTAAAGATTATATGGAAGTGAACTCTGCGATTGCTTTAGGTATGATGGGAATAGGTGAGGGAGTTAGTGGCTTGAATTTTAAAAATCAAGCTTTTAGCGAAAAGCTTCCAGATTTATTAAAATTAGAAATAGGTGCAGGTGGATTTAAAAATAGAGGACAAGGTAATTTATTTACTTGGGACTTAGGTCAGCCATTGGATAAAACAGAAACGGTATTGATGAGAATTGCGATGGGACTTTTACTTTTAGTAGTTCTATATAGTGGGTTTTCAGGTGTGTTAGCCAATCAAATAAGAAGTAAAAAGCAAGAAGCAGAAGAATATATTACATCAACTAAACAACAAATCACATTGGCTAATAATGATAAAGAAAAAATGAATAGTAAAATTAATGAATATACCAATTTATTAAAAAATCTAGAAGAAGCAAATAACAAAATGAGTGATCAAAATAAGACGAAAAATGCTATTCCAAACTTATTAAATCAAATTATGTCTATTGTACCAGAAAATGTTCAATTAACATCTATTGAAAATACATCCAATACTCATATTGTTATTAATGCACAATCTAATAAATATGAACAATTAGGATATTTAAAAGCAAAAATAAAAACAGATGTTATATTAACCAATGTAATATCAACAGCTGGACAAAAAGATAATAATGTGGTTACTGTTAAAATAGAAGGAGATTTGCCATGAAAAAACTATTAATGCTAATTCTAATTGGTTTGTTATTAATGCTTTCTGTCTATATTGGTCTTAATGGATTTGGAGTAGGAAATATAGAGGTACTTAGTTACAGAGGAATTCAGGCAAAGAATAAAGATTTAGATGCCAAAATTCAGGAATCTAGCAAATTAGCAGAAAAAGAATATAAGCAGACAGTCAGTGCCGTATTAGAAAGTAGCAAAAAATTAGAACAAGCTAGAAAAGATTATGAAGATATGACAGCAGTAAGTTCAGAAGATGATGTACAAGTTGCTAGTCAAATAGAAAGATATGAAGTAGAAACTTTATGGGTTAAATTAGGAAATTATGCTACTAGCGAGGGTGCTATCATAAAAATGGATATTGTGCAAGGTAATTCAAATGATACCTATAATTTGAAATTTACTGTTAATGGAAGCTATATTTCTATCACAGATTTTATATCTGATATTGAAAATGATAGTACTTTAGGATTTCAAATAGAAGAATTCAAGTTGTTACCATCAAGCTCTGGACAGGATTTACAAGCAACATTTGTATGTAAAGGTATTTCTATTAAAGATGTATCAGAATTAAATACCGCAAATGAAGAAACAGAAAATGCATCCAATTCTACCAATACAGATACGACAAATACAACTAACACAACGAATACAACTAATACAACGGATAGAATTACCAATATCACAAATACAAATTTACACTAGAAAAAAAGGAGAAAGATATGGCTAAAACAGTTATAAAAGAGATAATTATTATGTTGTTATTATGCTTGGCGATTATATTATTATTGGGAATCTTGTTATATGAAAATGTTCCTATGACAAAAACAATACCAAATCCAGTATCTTATACAACACCTAACAATGTAAAACAGGAATTAGCAGATACAGATGGAATTGATGAAAGTCAAGTTATTATGACTTATGAGGTAGATGCTACTGATTTGAATAATTATAGTAGTATACAAAATTACAAACCAGGAAAAGCAAATCCTTTTTCTTCTTATGAAGCAACAGGGCAAAGTGCAACCAGCACATCAACAGCAAACTCTGCTATTGGAGATACCCAGACAAAGGAAAATGGAGTAACAACAGGAACTACAACAACCACTGGTACAAGTACAGATACAACCACTCCCCCAACAACGAACAACAATGAAATGACTAATGCAGGTAACTCCCAAACGAGTAGTTCATTAAATACACAACCTAATACAGGAAACTCACAAGATGCTTCAACAGAAGGAAAGACGACAACATCTGGTGGACAATTTTTCCAAGATAAAGGGACAAAATAATTTGTTATTAATGTTATATGAATATCGGTTCATATAAATCAAAAATAGATTAAAAAATAAAAAGGAGGAAAAAACGTGATGAGAAATCAAAAAGGTATTACTTTAATTGCTTTAGTAATTACAATCATCGTATTATTAATTTTAGCAGGAGTAGCGATTGCCATGTTAACAGGAGATAATGGTATTATTACAAATGCACAAGCTGCTAGATCCAATACGGCATTTCGTGCTGCTGATGAGCAAATGAGACTTGCTTATATGGCTGTTAGAACTGAAATTGCAGCTAGATTAGCAAATGATACATCATACGAGGCAACTAGCCTTGATAATGCAAGGAAACTAGAAGAAATGGTAAATAACGATTTGAAAGGATTTACAGGAAATGATTCTAGTTGGACAGTAGAATTGGTATTAGATACAGATGGTGTAACAGCAACTGAGATATTTATGAAATGTAAAGCAGCGGCTATACTAGAAAAAACTGAATCAGAAACACCTAAACATCCATTAACAGATGGAAAAGTTTGTGGAACTATTAAGCTTCAACCTCGTACAGCTACCTATGAATTTGATATAACAGATAGAACTGAAAACAACGATGAAGGAACTACAGGAAATACAACTAATACAGAAGCAACTGACAATACTACCAATACAACAACAGGAGATTAAAATAAATTAAAAATAATAAATATAGCCATACGCACACTAAGTGTGTATGGCTAGATTTAAAAATAAGGCTGTAAAGGAAAAAAACATGGACATATTTGTTTACATTTTATTATTTATCATAGGAACTTTATTTGGAAGCTTTTATACATTAGCTGTATATAGAATTCCCAAAAGACAAGATATTACACATACCCACTCTTATTGTCCTAAGTGCAATCATAAATTAGGTTTTTTTGACTTAATTCCTATATTTAGTTATGTATTGTTAAGAGGAAAATGTAGATATTGTAAAGAAAAGATACGACCAAGATATTTGCTATTAGAAGCTCTTTCTGGAACATTATTTGTTTCGGTTGGATTTTTAATGGGGCTTACCATAGAAACTTTAAATCATACAAAAATAGCGGAATATTGCTTTCTTGTATTATATCTAACATTTTTGATACTAATTTGCGGAATTGATAAAGAAAATAGGAAAATAGATAAATTAGTCTCTGTTTATGGTATTGTAATATCTATTATGTATATGGTATATCTATGCATAGTAGAACAAGCTAATATATATAGATATGGTATATATTTAATTTTGTACATAATTATTTTATTTTTCGATACAATAACTCTAAAAAAATATGCCAAAAATAGTTATGTAACAGGAATACTTTTGATGATAATTACAATGACAGTTTTTACAAATGAGTATATAACAGGTTGCTCTATTATGTTTACACTATTAGCCATTTTCTTTTATTTAGTAATTTATAAAATAAAAGAAAAAAGAAGAAAAGGTAAAAAAACAGAGCGACAAATAACAGGAGAGTTAAGTATTGGGTTTTTTCTTGGTATATGTAATGTTATGATGCTCATAGTGGGATTATTGGTTATGGTTTAAGAAGAAAATGCAAAGTTTTCGAAAGGAATGGAAAAAATGAAAAGTGAAAAAGGATATATAGGAGTAGATATTGCTATATCAATTGTAGTACTGTTTATATTTGTATCACTAATCGCCTCTTTATCTTATCGTGTCAACAGTTCTTCCCAAGAAATAGAATTAAAATCAAAAGCAAGTGAATTAGCAGTTTCTGAAATTGAAACAATAAAAAATAAAACATGGGAAGACATAACAACAGAAGACCCAGCCTATCGAGAGATGACTGAAATAGAAGAGGGATATGCTAGAACGATTCTTGTACAAGATTATCATAATATAGATGCTACTAAAACACCTGATATCGTAAAAAGGATAATCGTACAAATTCAATATAGATATAAAGGAAAAACGCAAACAGTAGAGCTTTCTACTTTGATAGCAAAGGAGAAATAGAATGAAATCACAAAAAGGTATTACACTTATTTCACTAACTATATATATTATTGTTATGGCAATTGCCATTGCCATCATATCGGTTATCAGTATGTATTTTTATACCAATACCAGTGCACTGTCAAAAACGATCAATCCTTTAACAGAATATACGAAGTTTAATAGTTTCTTTTCAGAGGAAATGAATCATAGTAATTTAAAAATATTAGCATGTGAACCAAATTATATTGCCTTTGATAATGGTGTACAATACACGTATATACAAGAGAATCAAGGTGTGTATAGAAACCAAGTGAAAATTTGTAATGATGTGCAAAAATGTGAGTTTCAAAATAAAATCAAAAATGGTAAAAATGTAGTATCTATCACGATGAAAATTGGTACATCACAAGAAAAAAATGTAGATTATACTTTAAAAGATTAGTAAATTTATGTAATTGATTCAAAAGCCGCAAAAGCAGATGAAACTATAGTATAATAAGAAGAGATACCAAAGAAAGAGTTTGAAAGGTAGACATTATTTTTCAAACAGAAGGGAGTTATCAATGGAGACGAGAAGAAGACAACCAATAGGAGTGGAATTAG
Organism: uncultured Clostridium sp.; assembly: GCA_948470605.1. GTDB lineage: Bacteria > Bacillota > Clostridia > TANB77 > CAG-508 > CAG-269. The sequence continues at coordinate 21,360 of CAOKPI010000021.1, forward strand.
TAAAAAGAGGAATTGTAAAAGAAAAGGATATTGAAAATGCTTTACAATATCAAAGAGAACATCCTAATAGAAAGTTAGGAGACATTTTATATCATCTAGATGTTTGTGAGCCTAGTATGTTAATAGAGGCAATAGGAGATATAGTAGGAGAAAAAGGTGTACTTTTAGTTGGTGGTAATAGAATAAAAGTAAAGCTAACTGACTATTTTTCATTAGATATTGCTAAAAAGAATAAAGCTATTCCTTTTGAAATATCTTCTGGAAAAATAAAGGTATGTTTTGCCAATACCAGTAATACTAAAAACATGAATAATATCAAATTATTATTGCTAAATAGAGGACTTGTCATGGATCCCTATATCACATTTGAAAGTGATATTGATAAGATATTAAAATCTATGGAGGGTGAGGTAACAAATGATTTTAATGTTACTTCAGAAAGTGATGACACAGCTGTTAATTTAGTAGATAGTATTATCAAGACAGGAATTAAAAGAAGAGCGAGTGATATTCATATAGAACCAATGTCAGATTATTTAAGAGTAAGATATAGGATTGACAGCGAGTTATTTACGGCTGCTAAAATTAAGAAAGAAAAGCAACAACAAATAATTGGTAGACTAAAAGCTATCTCTAATATGCATCAAGAAAAACAAGAAGCACAAGATGGTAGGATTTTATTATATGATGATTATAATATTCGTGTTTCTTCTCAACCAAATGTATATGGCGAAAAATTTGTTTTGAGATTACTAAAAAAAGAGACTAATATAAAAGATATATTTGAATTAGGATATTCTGGAACAGAGGAAGAATTAAAGAGGACGATTCATAAGAAAAATAGTATAACCATTATAGCAGGACCAACAGGAGAAGGTAAGACCACTACTTTATATAGTATTATGGACCGTTTAAATCGTCCAGAAATCAATATAACAACGATTGAGGATCCAGTGGAGATTAGAATTCCAGGTTTAAATCAAATTGAAATTGATGAGCATAAATCTTCTTTTTCAGGCACACTTAGAAATGTACTAAGACAAGACCCAGATATTATTTTAGTAGGAGAGATAAGAGATAAAGAAACAGGAGAAATTGCGATTCAAGCCGGACAAACAGGACATTATGTATTATCTACCATACACACCATTGACAGTATTGAGGTTATTACAAGATTAAGAAAGTTAGGACTTTCTAATTACGATATTTCTAGTACATTAGCAACATCTATCTCACAAAGATTAGTTAGAAGATTGTGTCCTGAATGTAGACAAGAGAGAAAATTCACTGATATGGAAAAGAAAATTATTAAAGAAATTGGTGAAAAATACAATGTCACATTTGATTTAAGTGGAATTACTTATGAGGCGCCTGGTTGTAAATATTGTAATAACACAGGATACTATGAAAGAATTGGAATATTTGAGATATTGAATTTAACAGATGAAATAAAAGAAGCTATCATGGAAGGAAAATCAAGTTTGGAGATTCGTAAAATAGCTTTAAAGCAATCTTACAAACCATTAGTAATAGATGGAATCCAAAAAGTTATAGACGGATATACCACTTTGCAGGAACTAAATAAAAAATTACTTATCTTTTAATTGATATTTTGCTCGTTAAAAATTGATAAAAATTACGAAGGAGGAAATTATGAACCTAGATAAAATATTAGATGAAGCCATGAAATTAGATGCTTCTGATATACATTTTATATGTGATAATAAACCTATGCTTAGGATAGCAAGAACATTAGTACCTTTGCCAGATAGTGAAATTTTAACACCAGATGATATGTCTGAATTATATGACCATTTAATAAAGGGAAATGTATATAAAGATGAGGTGTTTAACAAAACGAGAAAATTAGATATGTCTTATGAATATAAAGATATTCGACTAAGGGTCAATATTTCTTTATCAGATGATATTCCAATATGTACTTTAAGATTAATTAGAAATGAATTACCAACTTATGAATCATTAGGAGTTCCAGATATTGTTAGGAGAATGACCTATCAACCACAAGGACTAATTTTAGTTACGGGAAAAACAAATTCTGGTAAAACTACCACCCTAAATGCTTTAATCGACTATATTAACGAGAATCAAAATAGAAAAATTATAACATTAGAAAATCCTGTAGAATATAAACATCAATCTAAAAAATCATTAATTGTGCAAAAAGAAATAGGCGGAGGAAAAGATAGCTTAACTTTTAGTGAAGGGGTTAAAAATTCGCTAAGAGAAGATAGTGATATTTTAGTAATTGGAGAAATCCGTGATAAAGAAACGATGGAAGCTGCTATCGAAACAGCAGAGTCTGGAAATTTAGTAATAGGAACTTTGCATACTAAGTCTTGTGCAGAAACGATTGATAGAATGATTAATTTTTACGATGTAGCGGATCAAAGAACAGTAAAATATTTATTATCTGCTTTATTAAAATTAGTCATATCACAAAGATTATTGCCGGGAGTGGATGGTAAATTGGTATTAGTACCAGAAGTCATGGTAGTGGATAATGTAGTAGCAGGTATTATTCGTAAAGAAAAATTAAGTGCTTCTGAAATAGAAGATGCGATTCAAAGTAGTTCAGATAAAGGAAGTATTGGACTTATTAATTCGTTAGCTGAACTTTTTGTACAGGATAAAATTACATTAGACCAAGCAAAAGCTCAAATTGAAGAAAAAAACTTAGAAAGACTAAATAGAACAATTATGCAATTGAGAATAAAAAGAGACAGAAAATAAAAATAGGAGGATGTAAAAATGCCTATATATATGTATAAAGCTTTAACGAAGACGGGAATTGTTGTAAAAAACAAAGTAGAGTCGTCTAGTAAAGAGAATTTAATACAATTAATAAAAAATGGTGATTTAGTACCGATATCCATAGAGCAAGTTTCGGAACGTGCGAAAAAAGGACAAAGAAAGAAAAAGAGAAATATTACCGATATACAAGAAATTATGAAAGATGTTAATACCACACAATTAGGAAAAAAGAAACAGGAATTAACAACCAAACAAAAAATTAACTTGTATTTTGCTAAAACGGAAAAAATAACATCAAGAGATATTGTTGTATTTACACAAAACTTTTATTTATTAAAAAAGGCGAATTTTAACAATGTACATGCGTTAGATACCATCATTCAAAGTACGGATAATTTAACACTGAAAGGCATTTTAGAGGATATATTAGCTGGTGTAGAAGCCGGAGAAAATATCTATACAACCATGGAATATTATTCAGATGTTTTTCCTTATATCTATGTGAATATGATAAAAGTTGGGGAATTATCAGGTTCTCTTACCAGTTCCTTAGAACAAGCAGTTAGATATTTAGATGAAACAGAAGCTTTGAATAAAAAATTAAGGTCTATCTTAATTCCAAATGCTATTCAGTTCGTTTTATTAATTGTTATGTTGCTAGTAGGTACTTTATTTGCTATTCCGGCTATTCAAGGAGTATTTGAGGAATTAGGGACAGAAGAAACTTTGCCAGCAATTACTCTATGGTTCCAAGGAGTTATTAATACAGCAATTAAGTATTGGTATATTCCAGCTATTTTCCTAATGGGAGTTGTTGCGTCTATTATTCTTTATGTTCGTACGCCAAGAGGAAAATATAATTTTCATCAATTTAAGTATAGAATGCCTATTTTTGGGGAGTTAATATTTGCTATTGATTTTTCAAGATTTATAAAAGCAATGGTATTGAATTTAAGAAATGGAATGAGAATACAAGATGCTATTGATGTTAGTAAAAATATTGTTAAAAATTTAGTTATGCTATCCATGATAGAAAGTTCGATTAATAATTTGGTGACTGGTGCTTCTTGGATTGAACCATTTGAAGAATCAGGGTTAGCAAAACCAATGATTACGGAAATGTTAAATATTGGTATGAAAACAGATTTGACAGAGATGATGGAGAAATTAGTAGAATACATGGAAATTGATATTGATAATATTATGACAAAAATAATGAAGGCATTGCCACAGATTGTTTATGCTATTGTTGGATTTATGTTGATTTTCTTTGTATTAGTTGTATTAGTACCATGTGTACAAGTTTATATGGGAAATTTCTTATTCTCAGCATATGGTGCATAAAAAAGATGTCGCATGGGAACAATTCCTTTGCGATATTTTTGTTAAAAGAAAAAGACAATTTTAATATTATAATTATTATTTAATTTTTAGAGTAATGTCTCGGTTCCTTGCATCAGTTAAGAAAGTCTAAATTAATTTTATGGCACTCTTCCACGACAAGCGTGAACTCTTTCCATAAAATTAATTAAGGCCTTCTAAACTGATTTCACTCACATTCGTCATTTCTCTAAAAATTAAATAATAATTTTTAAACTAAGTAAAAATGTATTTTATTAAAATGTCGCAAAGGAAGTGTCTCCATGTGACAAGAGAGGAAGCGATAGAATGAAAGTTGGAGTTGATTTAGGCGGAAGCCATATTGCTATCGGTGTGGTAGATGAAGAGGGCAATATTTTAGAGAAAAATGAGAAAAGATTGACAAGTGTTGAAAAACAGAATATTGAGAAATCAATTGAAGAGTATATAATAGAGAAAGTGAAACAATTAAGAAAAGATTATGACATCCATGAAATAGGAATTGGAGCACCAGGTTGGGCAAATGATGGCGTTATTATTGATTCTGGTAATTTACGAATAACGAAAAATTATCCGATTATTGAAAGGTTACAGGAATTAAATCTGCCGATAAAAATAAGGAATGATGCAAAATGTGCGGCTTTGGCTGAAAATGCATATGGCTGTTTGAAAGGATATGATAGAAGCCTATTTTTGACTTTAGGAACGGGAATTGGAGGAGCTGCTTTTTTGAATCATGAATTGTTACAAGCTGGTAAGAAACCTGGCTATGAATTTGGACATATGGTAATTGAAAAAAATGGAATACCATGCCATTGCGGTAGTAGTGGTTGTTTTGAAAGATATGCTTCTATGAAGGCTTTAAAGGATAACTTAAGAAATGTTCTAAATTTAGATGAGACTACTAGTGGAGTAGAATTATTAGAAATTATTAGAGAAAATCGTTTAGGAAATAAGGATTATGAAATAATTGAAAAAGTGGTATCAGAATTTATCGAAAATTTAAGGATTGGAATCCAAAATTTGATTTATATTTTTGAACCGGAAATGATTGGTATTGGCGGTAGTTTTGTGTATTTTGAAGAGGTTTTGTTATCAAGATTAAGAGAAGAGATAGCAAGAGTGAATGAAAAAGATGAAGAAAGGCAGCGTATCAGAATTGAAACTGCTATTTTGGGAAATGATGCGGGAATCATAGGAGCGGTTTTGTGATTTACTAACTATTTGAGGTAGTATTTTTATTAAAAAAGTTTATTTATTTTTTATGTGTAACTCCCAACTACGAACAGTCTGTAATTACATAACAGACTGTAATCTTGTTGGTCCCCCCGAATTGTTACATCATAAAAGATAGATAAACTTTTTTAATAAAAAGCTATCAATCGGAATCAAGTTTAAGTACAAAATTAAAAAAAACACTTGAAATGATTGCCAAAATATGATACAATAGCGAACGTATTAATCACACAAAGGGAGTTTTAAGGGAAGTGCCTAAAGAATTAGGTCCTAAAAAACGCAGAAGCTTTGTGGAAGAAATAACAAAAAGGGAGGAATTAAAAATGGCAGTAGTTGCAATGAAACAATTACTTGAAGCAGGTGTTCACTTTGGACATCAAACAAGAAGATGGGATCCTAAAATGGCGGAATATATATTCCAAGCTAGAAATGGAATTCATATCATCGATTTACAAAAGACATCCAAAAAATTAGATGAAGCGTATAGCTTTATCAAAGAACAAGCAGAGGAAGGAAAGACAGTTTTATTCGTAGGAACCAAAAAACAAGCACAAGAATGTATGAAAGAAGCAGCTTTAAAATGTGGTATGTACTATGTTGACCAAAGATGGTTAGGAGGAATGCTAACAAACTTTGGAACCATTCAAAAAAGAATTCAAAGATTAAAAGACTTAGAAAACATGCAAGAAGATGGAACTTTTGATGTATTACCTAAAAAAGAAGTTATTCTATTGAAAAAAGAAATGGAAAAACTAGAAAAAAACCTTGGTGGAATAAAAGACATGGACAAAATACCAGGAGTTATTTTCTTAGTAGACCCTAAAAAAGAAAGAATTGCAATTTTAGAAGCAAAAAAATTAGGAATTCCAGTAGTAGGATTAGTAGACACAAACTGCAATCCAGAAGAATTAGATTATCCAATACCAGGAAATGACGATGCAATAAGAGCTGTAAAACTAATTGCAGACGTTATGGCAAATGCTGTTATAGAAGGAAAACAAGGAGAAAGCTTTGAACCAGAAATGCAAGAAGAACAAGTAGCAGAAACAGAAGAAGCTACTAGCATGGAAGAAGTAGTAGAAGCAGCAGAAGAAACAACAGCAGAATAATAAATTTAATAAAAAAAGAAGAGTAGGGCTTTTCTGCTCTACTCGATTTTTAAATAAAAAGGAGGAATAAAAATGGTTACAGCAAGTTTAGTAAAAGACTTAAGAGAGAAAACAGGTGCAGGAATGATGGACTGCAAAAAAGTTTTAACAGAGACAGATGGAGACATGGAAAAAGCAATTGAATTATTACGTGAAAGAGGAATTGCAAAAGCAGCTAAAAAATCTGGAAGAGTAGCAGCAGAAGGTTTAGTAGAAGCCTATGTTGCAGAAGATGGAAAAACAGGTGCTATTGTAGAAGTTAACTCTGAAACAGACTTTGTTGGTAAAAACGAAGAATTCAAAAACTTTGTTATGAGTGTAGCAAAACAAATCGTAGAAAAAAAGCCTGCTAATGTAGAGGATTTATTAGCACAAGAATCTATGGAAGTAGCTGGAAAAACAGTACAAGAAGTGTTGGTTGAAAAAATTGCAACCATCGGTGAAAACATAAATATTAGAAGATTTGCAAGATTTGAAGCAGAAGGACTAGTAGAAAAATATATTCATGGAGATGGAAAAATTGCAGTTTTAGTAAACATGAAAAAAGGAAACAAAGAAGTTGCCAAAGACATTTGTATGCAAATCGCAGCAGCAAGACCAGAATATGTAAGAAAAGAAGAAGTACCAGAAGAAAGAGTTAGCAAAGAAATGGAAATCCTAAAAGCACAAACAATGAATGAAGGAAAACCAGAAGCTATTGCTGAAAAGATTGTACAAGGAAGAATCGGAAAATTCTATGAAGAAATTTGTTTAGTAGACCAAGCTTTTGTAAAAGACCCAAATAAAAAAGTTAGTCAATTATTAAGCGAAACAGATAGT
>CAOKPI010000022.1 GCA_948470605.1 uncultured Clostridium sp.
TGTCAACAGAATTTTTGACAAAAAGACTAAGCAGAACTTTGACTTTTTCGACAAAATTCCAACCGTTAATTGTAAAATCTTTTTACTTTAGTTTCTCATAAGAAACCAAATACATGCTATCATCAAAAAAAGGAGATGATAACATGCTAGATTATTATAAAAGAAGTAAAAAAATATTGAAAGAAAAAATAAAAGAGAATAAAGAAATAAATAAAGAGGAATGGGATAAATATGCTCAAGAAAATTGTCTATTTAGTGCTAATACATTAATGTTTCATGCCAATGCTAAATCTTTTGAAAAATTAAAACAGAAACTTTCATAAAAAAACAAAAAATATACATACTAAAGATGAGGTAAATATGAGAGTAGAAATTTTGATAAGGCAAAAAAGAGAAGAAAAAGGATATACGATTGATAAACTTGCGAAACTGGCAAATATGTCAAAAGGTCATTTGAGTAGAATAGAAAGAGGAGAAACAAGACCGACGATAGATACATTAGTAATTATTGCATTAGCTCTAAAAGTAGAGGTATCTGAATTATATAAAATATGTTATTAATACAGTTTTATAAACTGTATTTTTTTAAAAATACTTTTTGTAAAAGAAAATGGCACTTTCGTAAAAGGTTTCTCATAAGAAACCTTTTTTAAATTATTAAAAAGAAGAAATATTTCAAAAAAATAAAAAAAGTTACATAGTGGCCACTGACATTTTGCATGTCGATTATTGTAAAATAAAAAAAGAAGCTTCTAAAAAATAAAATTATAGAAGGAGAATGGATTGTATGAAAGATGTAGTATTAGAAGAAACAATATTTATTGACGAAAAAACTTATCAACAAATAAAGAAAAATATGTGTAAAAAAGATGATTATTTTACCGAAAAGGAGTTTAAAAAAATTGACGTAATTTTGACGTAATTGATATGAAAAAACATGTTTTTTTATGCTTTTATATGCAATTATTAAAAATGATATTTTATTACAACCGAGCGGAGTACGTTGATTTTTTAAGCAAGGTTAAAAGTGCCTAAATATACCTTTTTGCCTGATATATTGCTCCATTTTTTATTTTATTTATTTCTTTTTCTGTTTTAGGCATACCCATTTCCATAAGTCGTATTATAAAACTTGTATCACTATCATCTGGAATACTAAATTTTCCCTTCCCAGTAATATTTTTTGATATTTCAATACTATCAAGAATATCTTGTTTATTAAATTCTGTTGTTCCGTAAATTGTTTAAACCATTCCAGTTTGTTACTTTTATTGCAAATGCTTTATCATATAAATAATATCCCTTCATTGTTGAACCTTTAGCAGTTTCATAATGATAATAAATTATATATCCACCAATAATATTTTCATCTATTGCAAATCCTTTAATCTTACTAGGTCCAACTGCTGTAACTATTTGTGAATATACTGTTCCTCCATTTCCTGACTGTGCTTTAGAAAATTTATCTTCAAGTGCTGTACTAAAAATCATATCTAGTCCAGTTACTGTCATTTCTTCTCCTGTTGTTAATGTTGTAGTAGTATAAAATTCTTCTAACTCCTTTGTATTATTAAATCTTGTTGCATTATCTCGATTATTTTCTATTATGGATTCTTGTTCATTATTTGCTCCTAAATTTTCATTTTTATTATTACCTTTTTTTATATTTGGAAAGACCATAAAACAAGTAATACTAATTATTATAATAATTAGTATTATCATTATAATAATTATTTTTTTATCTATTTTCTTTTTTGTTTGTACCTTAGTTTTATTATTATTTTGTTTTAGTTTACTTCCACAATTAGTACAAAAATTATTGCCGTTCAGCTATTTCTTTTTTACATTTTTCACAAATCATAATTATTCCCCCAATTATAATTAATACTCTATCTTTTCAAACGGTGCTGATACTATTTGTTTTGAACTTTTATTTATTGTAAATATCTTTGAAGTGCCATACATATCTGCTGTATATTTATCTTTTGCCCTTACAGTTACATATACTGTATCTCCACTGATAGTTACATCATAGTCATAATTAATTTTGGAATCTATACTTTTACAATAATTATCTACTATGTTTTTATAGTTTCCTGTTCCTATACCTAATATATTTCTCATAGTAACTAAAACTACTATAAGAATAATTACATCAATTAATATCATTAGAAATTTTTTATTTATTTTAATTTTACTTTGTGTGTTTCCTTCTGACATAACTTTACTACCACATTTTCCACAAAATATTTCATTATTTTTTAATTCATTTCCACATTTATTACAAAACATTTCTAATTCCCCCAAATTTGTTTATATTGTATCTCTAGTAATGGCGAAGACTGAGCTGCACCTGAGTTAGTTGCCCATTTACAAAATTCTGATTTTTTGTCTATCATAGTATTTGTAGAGTTTAATGACACTAATCTACAATACTCTAGTCCTGTTGACATTCCACTACTTCTTGCTAAATATCTTATCATATATACATTTATGCCATTTTTTGAACGAGCATATTGAGTATATCCCATATATTGTAAATCATATCCATCATATTGAGTTGTAATTTTTGCATATGCGTCTATTATATTTGCTATCATTTGTTTTTCTGATTTATTTGTTGAACTTCCTTGTAATACTTCTTGATGTTCCTCTTTCTCAAAGGTAATTTTTTCATTGTCTGTTTCATTACTATATATTATAATTTTTCCATCATCTAATAACTTTCCATAAAAAGAAACTTGCTCTATTTCGTTCAAAGTTTCACTTTTTTTAGTACCATCTACTTCTGCAATAATTTCACCACCAGTCATAGTAAATGTAATATTATTTTCATCTTGTTCATAGTTGCCTTTTATTTTAAAACAATAACTTTGTTCTATTACATCATTATATTGGTACTCTATATTAAATTCAAATTCTTGGTTATTAAAAATTATATAAGTATCAATAGTAGATTTCGTTTTATCAAATCCCTCGATTGAATCAAGATAATTTGTTCCTAAATCTTTTGAAGTATATTTTGTGTTTTGTTGTATAATGTTTCTTTCATTATATGTTATATCATTTTCAATTTCATTATCTAAAATAGAATTACTATATGTCATATTTTCATTGTCCATTATTTCTTTATTATTTACAACTACTAATACTATACCTACAATAACTATAATTATTGAAACAATAGGTATTAATATATATATTAACTTGCTTCCTTTTTTCCTTTGACTATTATTTTTAACTTTCTTTCCACATTTACTACAAAATTTTTCTCCATCTTTTACTTCATTCCCACATTTATTACAAATCATATTATTTCCTCCCTATATTATTTATTACATTATACTACAAATTTCGACAAAATCTTCTTGAAATATTTGGAAGTCTATTCATTAAATAATAATTCTGCCTTTACCATATCCAAATCATCTTCAATACTAAATATTTCTTTGATTCCTTCTTTTAATGTTTTAGCATTTTTGGTTGATATTCTTTCATTTACTATTGCTAAATTTATTACAAAACAAAGATGTCTATAAGTTTCATTATGCACTATATCATCTATTATGTAATCTGATATTTCAAACTTAAAATATTTTTCTAATATTTCTCTTATTACTTTTGATTTCTGTATTTCCTTTTCTAATTGTATCTTTCTCTTTTTTATATCTTCTGTTGTATATTCCTTCAAAATGCCTTCCATAATATAAATAACTCCTTCCTTTTACATTATAACATATTCACTCAATAAATTGAATGGTTTTATTGAAATTTCTCTCAATTCATTGAGTGGTTTTGGAATAAATTTTTGCTAAAATTAAATTAAACATAGTAAAGGTGGGGGATATATGGATTTTTCTGATTTAGTTGCAGTTAGATTAAAAGAGTTAATGACTGAAAAAGATATAACAACTTATAAACTTCAAGACTTAACAGGTGTTTACAATTCTACAATTTCACAGTTCTTAACTAGAAAAACCAAAACAATAAGACTTGAAAATTTATTTATTATCTGTGAAGCTATTGGCATAACTTTATCCGAATTCTTTGCAGATGAAAGATTTAAGGAAGCTGAAGCTAAAGACTGGTTGAAAAAAGAAAAGAGAAATAGCTGATTTTATAGTAATATCAATTATTTCTCTTTTTTAGTTATTTAATTTTTTTATATGCTCCCTTTTCAATATTAAATTGTTTATTACAACAAAAACCATATATAAAGGAACGCTCTGATGTATATTGATTTAATTCTTCTTTGTAAATATCCCATTCATCAAATAAATCCTGCTGTTCATCTGTCAAAGTATTTTTTAGTTTTTCTTCTAGTTGTACTATTTTATCTAAAATTTCATTATAGACAGGACTTACTTTAAATGTTAGTTCTATATATTCCTGAAACATATTCAAAAGTAAACGAATGTCTTTATTAGAAATCTTAATTTTAGTTTTAAACTCTTTATTAAATTGTTTTGTAAATTTAATTACATTATCTATTTTCATTTATTGCTCCTTTCCCAGAATTTGATTTAAACAATTTTAGTTTTTGCTATATAAATTATATTGCTAATGATTTCATCTTTTAAATATCGCAAACCTCGTTTGAATGTCCTATATGTTTTAACCTACATTAAATACTTCTTTTACTTTTCTTTTTAATGCAGATGATATTTTAGACATTGTCCTATAACTTGGATTTCCTCTAGTTCCTCTTTCTAAATGACATATATATCCTACCGAAAGTTTACTCATTTCTGCTAGTGCATATTGTGTTATTCCTTCTTCTTCTCGTATTTCTTTTATTCTATTTTCCATAAACCACCCTTTGAATTTTTCCTGTTTCTATTTCTATGCCTATATCTCGAGCAATAAGTTCTACAATTCCACCATCTATAATATTACATAATACTATTGTTACAAATCCTCTTTTTAACTCTACTTTTTCTTTATTCCAATTTTCTTTATGCTTATGTACAGATAATATATACAAATCATTTTCATATATTATTACATGATATATTTTAATAGTTTTTTCTTTTTCAAAAATTTTTATCATATCCATAATTTTACTATCAAATATAAATTCTGTTCCTTTATCATTTATTCTAGTTACATATACTTTGTTATTTTCTGCAAACTCTTTTATTATTTTGAAATCTAAACCAATTATTCTTAATCTTTCAATAGCTTCTTTTTTTAATTCTTCCACTTTTTCCACTTCCTATCTATTACTATAATTTTATTTAATTTTTTAAACTCCTTTTTATTGCACTACAATATTGTCATCTTTATATATTTGTTCTTTCCAGTAGTCTTTTAAATATTGTCTAATTTCTTCTATACTCATATTTTCTTGTTTTAAACCTGTTAATGTTTCATAATGTTTTAGTAGTTCTTCTTCTGTATAACCATCAACTTCCTTTTTCACTTGATTAAATTCATTTTGAGATATTTCTTTTAAAATCCATTTAACTGCATAAATACCATTTTTGTTATATAGTCTTTGCCATGCTCCCTGACTTCTAGCCCATTTAAAAGAATAATTTTTTAATATATTTCTAATATTTTCATCAGGCTTTTCATCAAACAATACTTGTAATCTGTTCACATCTCTATTTAGTATTACTTTTCCACCTTCAAATTCTATGTCTTGAAAATTTAACTCATCTAATTCCTCTAATTCTTTTTTTCTCTTTTTTAATCTTCTTATTTCTGCATTAATATTTTGTAATTCATAGGTTTTATGTTCTCTGGATTTTATATTTGTTTTATGTTTTTCTAATACATCTATTTTTTCTTGTATCTTATCAATAGCTTTTGGGTCATCTGATGAAATAACATTGTTATTATCTATGTTTTTTAATTTATTCCTATAATAGTCTGCTTTCTCATCTTCCGCTATTGATTTTCTCATTGCATTATCCATCTTATTTAAGTCACTTCTATGCCTACTTGCTGAATAATGGTCTACTAATATAGGCTGACCCATAGGAATACAATTTGATATTTGTTTGTGTTTATCATATTCAGCTTTACTATTTTGTTTTGCTTTTTCAATTCTTTTTTCATAAATTTCTCTTTTTATTTCTTTTCTTTCTTCAAAATCTTTTCTACCTGACATTTTCTGTTTTACTCCTTATTTTAAAATTTTTAATCTAAATTTACATATTTATTTTTAATATCTAATAATTCAGCTATTCCTGTTATTCCTCTTATTGTTTTAGCAATTATAACATCTACTATACCTTTTCTTTCACAATTTGTATCATAAAAATCATCTCTATAAACAAACATTATAGTATCTGCATAATTTACTATTGCAGATGAATTCTTTAAATCTGATAATACAGGTCTTTTATCTTCTCTTGATTCCAATTCCTTTGATAATTGAGATAATACAATTACTGGTATATTTAGCTCTTTTGCAAGTGCTTTTAATCTTTTAATTGTATCTTCTATTGTTGTATCAGACTTTATTAACTGTAAATAATCTATAACTATTAAACCAATATCTTTCTTCAATTTTAACTTTACTGCCTTTCGTTCAATATCTGAAATGTTTAGAATATTATCACAAATATAAAGTTTTTCTTCTAACGATAATAAGTTTCTTGCAGTTTCTACGAAATTACTAGATATTGTACTTTCTACATTCATTATTCTATTTTTAATTAAACCTCTACTATTATCTAAACTAAATATAAGAGTTAGTATTTGTTGCTTTACTACATTACTTACTATGTTTAATATTAGTGTTTCTTTTCCTGCTGTTGGTCTTGAAGCTATACATATTAAGTCTGAAAGTACTCCTGTTATATTATCAATATTTTTATATCCTGTTTCTATTCCCATTTTCTAATCATCTCCTAAAAATCCTCACTTTGTAAAAATAGTCCATCACTTTTCTTTACTTTTGCTTCTGCATTTATTTTTAATAATTCATTATCTGTTAATTGGTTTGTATATTCTATTAAGTTATTTACATTCTTTCTTTTAAATATTGTTTCATTTAATATTGCAGTTTTTCCCATTCCATCTGATATTGCAATACCTTTTTCTTCTATTTGATGAAACTTACCAATATTCAAAGTTATTTGATTTTGGTTATTATAATAAAGTGTAAATTCTAAATAATTATTATCTTCTATTGGTATTCTTTTAATAAGAGTTTTTTGATTCCAATTTAAAAAATAAAATACATCTAATTCCCAATTATTACTACATTTATTATTTATTTCTTCTACTTTTTGTTTTGTTATTGTTGCCAATTAAACCATCTCCTTTAATCTTCTTTTTTTAGTGTTATAAATTTAATTATATTTTCATTTATTCTATAATGCCTTTCTAGTTCAATAATGATTTCTGATTTTGCTTCAAAATCAAATGTTATATAATAGCCTTCTTTGCATTTCTCGATTTCATAAGCTAGTTTCTTAATTCCTAGTTTATCTATTGCTGTTACTTTTCCATCTTGATTTATTAAGTTTGTTATTTCTGTTATTATTCCTTCAATTTCTTCATCTTCTAAATTTAGCTTGATAATTATTACACTTTCATATTTATTCACTTTTCAACTTCTCCTTTATTTATATTTTCTATCTTTTCTAAATCTCCATTTAGATATAATGCAATGCTTTCACAAACTATTGTAATTATTGTCATATCAAAGTTTTCTTCCCAATTTATATCTTTTTTAAAGTTTTTTCCACTAGAAGTTTTTTGTGTCATCATTCTAATTAAATCTTGTATTGCTTTTTTATATATTGGGATATTAGGTTTTTGACTTCCCATCTCTAAAAATTTAAACATAATGTCAAAACCTCTCTTTTCAAATTCTCCACTATAATAGTTCATAATTCCACCATTCCTTTTTAGATTTCAATTTTAAACAACTTTAATTTTAACTGGTATAATTTGTTGCTTATGATTTATTAATTCAAATGTCGTTTAATCTCGTTGAAAGCTGATATACCAGTATTTTGATGTTTTAACCTTATTTAATGAAATTTTTGAAATCCCCATTTTCTGAATAACTTTTCTAATTTGTTATATTCTGCTGTTCCTCTTGCTGTTGTCCTATCTCGTGGATAATAACAATTTCTTTCTGCATTGTATATTCCATCATTTATAAAATGATGTCTTGATAATTCTAAAATTTCTTTGTTACTATTCCTACTACTGCCAATTCCTCTAATCCCTAAAGATATTTCAAAGTTCTTTAATCCTAACTTATATAAATTAGATGATGTAACTTCTTCAATATCTGTGTTTAACCATGGCTGTTGCATTTCTTGTCCTTCTTCATCATAGGCTTTTACTATGTAACCATTATCCCTTAAAGTTATCCAACTTTTTGTATATCCAGTTAGTGCATAATTTACTAAAGAGCCACTTGGTCTTTTAAAGAAATCATAATACATAACCTGTGCCTTCTTTTTAAAGTCTTTAGCAATTTTCAAAGCTACATCTACATTGTTAATAAATGCTAGTCTATTTCTTGGAACGCAAAGAAATAGGAGTTTTAATCTACAAATTAATTCTCCTATTTCTCTAAATTCATCATCTGTTATACTATCCAATAGAGTAATTACTGGACTTCCTTTTTGCTTACTATAATTTACAACTTCTTCTAGTGATACATTTTCCAACGGAACATTTCCCATTTTTTGCTCACCTCATCTCTGCTGAATTTTGTTGATAAAATCCTGATTTTCTTACTCTCCCAGCTGATGAAGTAGCTTAACACAAAATTTTCTGTCAGTAAATAGCTTTTTCAAAAAAAGTGTATAAGTTTTAAAATATGTCAAGTAATTTATTCTTCTTCATTAGAAACCATTTCTAATATTTCTTTTAATGATTTTTTAATATTTTCACTTAAAATGTATAGGAATATAAAAGTTTTATTATCATGAACACCATCTTTTAGACTTCCTTCAATTTCATTTGCAAAACCTTGAATATCTAAAAATTGGCTCTCTAGTTCTTCTATTTCTAAAAATATAGTTTCATCAATTTGATTATTGAATTTCTCCATCTTCTAACATCTCCTTCATATAGACATCAAATATATTGTATATGATACAAATTAACTTTTTAGCTTTAGATGAAAGAATAGAAATATAATCGCTGTCATCATGATTAAGCTCCTGCACGAATTCTGTATAAAATGTTAATTTCTGCAACATTCTACTCATATCAAAAATATCTCTATTTACATTCGTGTTTTGGATATGTTCTTTAACCTCGTAAACTCGCATTCTATCCTTCATCTCCTGTTATACTATTTTGTATCATCATTAATATTTTACTGACAGAAAATAAAAAATAGTAACTTACATTTTTCATAAGTTACTATTTAAAATCCTGTGTTTTTTGTGTTTCATATTATCCTTTTACTCTTTTTATATCATATCCTAAAATCATTATTTCCCCTCTCTAAACACCTTAAATTCATCTATCCCAACTACTAATCCTAATGTACTACCTGTTTCCCAATTTACATGAATAGTTCCTACATCATCTACAAAATCAATTATTCCCATTGTTCCACTTAATACAGAATTAGTTAAATCATACATTTTGATTAATTGTACTTTCGTTCCTTTAGTATATGTTTTTTTTATATTCTGTACTTCTTCTTGTGTGTGTTTTATAGTATTACTTTGTTTATCAAGTGTCAAAATAATTTCATCTAATTCAGATACATCAATAATTCCTTCTAAATGGTCTGGATAGACTAAAACTTTTAGCTTTCCTTCAAATTCTTCTATTTCTAATGTTTTGTATAAATCTTTGATTCCATTTCTGTAATACATATATTCTAATGTTAATGTATTACCTGATATTATTAAATTTACCCTATCCATGTACTTATTAGCTACTTTTTTAACTACTTCAATTAAAAGTTCCATTTTATCCACCTTCTTTTACTTATAACAAATCTTTTTCCAAAAATTTTTGTATATAGGACTATATTCTGGCAATTCCTCATAGTTAGGTATTTTTAGGTTTTCATCAACTTTATTCTTGTTAAAATAGTTCCATACTATTAACATATATTTAAAGTTAGTAATTCCATATCTACTTTTACTATTTAGAAAATCTGTTACATCTTTTATATCTTCTGCCTTTAAGTTGTATTCTCCTATTGAATGTAATACATAATCTCCTTTATCCATTCTAATACCTGAATGTTTATCCCATAAGAAAAATGGAAAATCTCGTGAACTATTTATTATCATATATATTTTATGACCTAAATCTGTTTTATCTATATATAAGAGCCATTCATCTTTTCCTACTAATTCTAAATCAGAATATATCATTTGTTTAAAATCCATTTTCTCACCCCCTAAAATTGACTTAAATCAATTTTTATTATTTACTAGGCTAATTTGTTGCTGTTAAATATAAACTTTAAATCTCACATAATATCATTTCTAATTGTATGTATATATAATACAATATAATATTCTTGTATCACTTGTAGCTCTAGCTGACTAATAGCTTAAGAGCTAATTTTAAATTTGTCAATACATCATAAGTTTTAAAAAATAACAATGGTTTATTTAGTGATTTTTATATATGTATTAATTTCAGTAATAAAAATATAAGCAAGTAACACTTAGCTATATACTAAATATTACTTGCTTTTGGATATTAGAAAGTTACCCCACAATTTTCCCCACACATTAAAATTTGCCCCATAATTTTGCCCCATAATTTTAAGTTTATAATAAATCTTCTTTGCATTTTTTAAATCATATTAAACTATTTTAAATTTTTATTTATAATATATATTTTAGTATTTCCAATAGTTTGATAGTCTAAAGTCTTATATATAAACTATCATAAAATTTTAGTAAATATTATATAAGATTCAACTACGAACTTGCAGATCGGGGGTTCGAATCCCTCCAGGCACACCATTTGGTAAAATACAGTTCTCAAGCTAATTTGAGAACTCTTTTCTTTAACATGATTTTTAATAGTATTTATGTATGTTTCTACTGTTTTTAATCTAATCGTTTTATTAGTAGTAGGATTAACATGATTTTTCTTCCAATTAAACCATTCTTTTGCTATGTTTGGAAACAAAGTATAATCATCTGCTAGTAATTCTATTTTCCTTTTTGCTTTTTCTTCATTAAATTCAGTAAACTTATTTAATTCTGATGAACATTCTTCTGTAAATACTTTAATATTAGGAATTGTGCTGTTCCTTTTGGTGCTCTTTGTCTATTTTTTTTCATTAAATAACTCCTTCCAAATAAGTTTAAAAAGATAAATAGTTCAAGAGAACAAAACTTAATATTTAAACATATCTTATCATGTTTAAAACGAGAAATCAGCCTTTTTTACTAATTATTAATAATCATAGTCACCATACTCACCACAGTTCTCCTCAACCATTTTGTAGCAATTCTTTGTTAATGATTATCTTTCTTGCAATAATTTTATATACTTTTATAGAATTTTTTGATATAATCTGTATTAGACAAAAAGTAATTTGAAAGTGAGATGATTATGTGGAAATAATTGTAAGAAAGGCAAAAAGTGTTGATCGTGATAATATTGCTTTATGTATACCGGAGGCATTTGAAAAAGATTTTTCAGTTTTATGTAAGGATATTGTTACTACTGCTAAAGCAATTAGTAGTGGAATTATAATAGATAAATTTTATGTAGCAGAACTTAATAATGAGATTGTTGGAGTTTTGGCTATTTCAAATTGTAATGGTCGTGCAGTTATCACAGATAGTTCATCATATAAAAAATATTTTGGATTTATTAAAGGTATTATTGCAAAGATAGTATTAAAGGAAGAATTTGAATCGAAGTTAGATTATCCAATAACAACAGGATATATAGAATTTGTTTCAGTAAAAAAAGATTATAGAAGAAAAGGTGTTGCTACTGCTTTAATAAAAGAAAGTTTAAAATTAAGTAATTATAATGATTATGTATTAGATGTTACTAATGTAAATATTTCAGCAATAAATTGTTATAATAATTTAGGATTTGAAGAATATAAACGAATTAAAGAAAAGCATAGTAAACAAAAAGGTTTTAACGAAAGAATTTATATGAAATATAAAAAGTAATAAAATTACAATTTAGAGAGAAGGAAAAAAGTTATGAAAAACATCCTTATACACGGATTAGGACAAGATAATCAAAGTTGGAATAATACTAATGTATATCTAAAGAAAAATGGAATTGATACACTATATCCAAATTTATTTGAAATAACCAAAAACATTTCAAAGGATTATAAGATGATGTATAATGCTTTTTGTGATTTATGTAATAATCAAAAAGAAAAACTTAATTTGTGTGGTCTTTCTTTAGGAGGAGTATTAGCATTAGACTTTGTAAAAGAATATCCAGAAAAAGTAAATTCCATTATTTTGATTGGTACTCCATATAAAATACCAAAAGCACTTTTTAAAATGCAAAGTTTAATATTTCATATAATGCCAAAGTCAACATTTAAAAAGATGGGGTGTTCTAAAAGAGAATTTATTACTTTAGTTGATTCAATGAGTAATCTTAATATTGCAAAAGATTTGGAAACAATAAACTGCAAGAGTTTAATTGTATGTGGCTCTAAAGATCATGTGAATATGGAAAGTGCTAAATCATTAAATAATAGCATAAAAAATAGTGAATTTAAAGTAATAAGTAATTCATCACACGAAATTAATATTGATAATCCAAAAGAACTTTCTAATATAATTTATGACTTTTGGAAAGATAATCAGTAGCACAAATTACAATAAATAGAGGAGATTTATATGAGTGAAATTATAATATATGGTTCTCAATATGGGACAACAAAAATGTATGCAGAAGAATTATCAAAAAGAACTAGTATACAATCAATATCATTTGGAGAAATAAAAGATATAAATAAGTATGATAAAATTATTTATTTAGGTGGGCTTTATGCAGGTGGAGTTTTAGGAATGGCTAAAACTTTCAAAAAAATATTTAATTATGAAAGTAAGGAAATAATAATTGCAACAGTTGGATTAGCAGACCCTATGAATGTAGAAAATACAAATAATATAGAAAATGGTATGAAAAGACAACTTCCAAAGGAAATATATGAAAAAGCATCTATTTATCATTTAAGAGGTGGAATAGATTATTCAAAATTAAATTTTGCTCATAAAACAATGATGAGCCTACTTTATAAAAAAGTAAAAGGACTACCAGAAGAAAAGAAAACAGCAGAAGTTAAAGCAATGATAGATACTTATAATCAAGAAGTTGATTTTGTCGATTTTTCTAGTTTAGAAAGTATCATTAAAGAAATTCAAAAGTAACTGCAAAATTACAATAAGTTTATAAATATGACAAACAGATGTCATATTTATATGATATAATAATTGCAGAAGCAGAAATGAGTCAAGAAGAACAATTATCTTTTATATAGAAAAGGGGAAGAATATGAATGAATATATAAATTTAACTTTAGAAAACATTGATGAGGAGCATATATGTTGTGCAATAGGAGATAAAAAACATCAAGCAGGTGTTAATAGTAAAAAGGAATGGATAAAAAGTAAATTGAAAGATGGTCATATTTTTAGAAAGCTAAATGCAAGAGGAAAAATATTTATTGAATATGAGCCAATTGAAACAGCTTGGATTCCTATTAGTGGTAAAAATTATGAATATATTTATTGTTTATGGGTAGCAGGAAGTTTCAAAGGAAAAGGAATTGGAAAAGAATTACTAGAATATGCAATAAATGATTCAAAAGAAAAAGGTAAAAGTGGTATATGTACTTTAGTTTCTAAAAAGAAGAAGCCTTTTATTGGAGAAAAGAAATTTTTTGAACTATTTCGGATTTAAAGTAGTAGATAGTATTGCAGACTATGAATTATTAGCATTGCAATTTGAAGATGGAGAAACACCTAAATTCAATAATAATGCAAGAACTATGAAAATAGATAATCAAGATTTTACTATTTATTATAGTAACGAGTGTCCTTATGTAGAATATGAAGTAAAAGAGCTAACAGAATATGCAAAAGAAAATAATATTAAAATTAACTTTATAAAAATAGATTCATTAGAAAAGGCAAAGAATGCACCTTGTATTTTTAATAACTGGGCTAATTTTTACAAAGGCAAATTTATATCTAATACTATATTAAATGCAAATTCATTTAAAAAGTTAATAGACTAAAAAATTACAATATGTGAGGAGATAGATATGAGAATAATTGAAATACAAGAAAGAACAAAAATGCTAGTAAATCAATTATTAGAAATATGGGAAGATTCAGTAAAAGCAACACATCTATTTTTATCAAGTGGACAAATAGAAAATATAAAAAAATATGTACCACAAGCTATTTCTGGAGTATCACATTTAGTAATTATAGAAAATGAAAATAATATACCTATTGCTTTTATGGGAATAGAGGATAGAAAACTTGAAATGCTATTTATTAAAAATAGTGAAAGAGGAAAAGGATTAGGAAAACAGCTGTTAAACTAAGTAATATAAAGTAAAACATAAAAATAGCAAGTAATATCAAACTTGCTATTTTGTTACTCATTATCAAGAGAATAAACATCTAAATTCTTAAAAGCAGGGTCATACATATTTTTACCTTGATAATCAAAGCGAGAGCCATGACAAGGGCAA
Source organism: uncultured Clostridium sp. (assembly GCA_948470605.1). Taxonomy (GTDB): domain Bacteria; phylum Bacillota; class Clostridia; order TANB77; family CAG-508; genus CAG-269. The sequence continues at coordinate 14,660 of CAOKPI010000022.1, forward strand.
TCCCAAGTTTTATCAACATCATTCCAAGAAAGCAAACAGCCTAAATGAGTACAAATAGGTTTAACTGCAAAAATTTTTCCTTCTGGACTCTTATAAACGCCAACTTTTTCATGATTGATTTCAACAATACTACCAGAATCATTTTGAATTTTATCAAAAGACATATTGGCAGACTTGAATTTTTCTACCAATAAAGAATTTGTTGATTGGACTAACATATTTTTCATTTCATCTCTATTCTTAATAGGCTTTAAACGAGATGTTTTAAAAAGATAAGCGAATTTATTTTCTTTATGACAAATTTCATCTGTCACTATATTAGCAGCAACATTGGATAATGTCATTCCCCATTTTTTAAACCCTGTTCCCACAAACACATTAGGCATAACTGTAGAATATGGTCCAATATAAGGGATTTTATCAAGAGAAATACAATCTCTTGTGTTCCAACGATATAAAATTTCCGCATCTGGATAAAACTTTTTGGCTTCTTTTTCTAAAATTCCGTAAGTATCTTGATAACAAGAAGGTTGACCTGTTTTATGGTCGCCACCTCCGATTAACAGTAACTCTTTCCCTTTATATTTAACAGTACGATAAGAAAAAATAGGATTGGTATCATTAATATACATACCATTAAAAAGCGTTTTCTTGGTATCCACAGCAATGATATAGGAAGTGGATTGATACATCTTAAGAAAATACATACCAGGAAAATTAATAAAAGGATAGTGAGTAGCCACAATTACAAATTTACTTTTAACACTAGCTTGATTGGTAGAAATAATATAAGAGTCATTTGCACTTTTTTCCACATTTGTAACAACCGTATCTGTATAGATTTTACCATGATGAGAAGAAATGGCCTCACACAAACCAGATAGATACTTTAAGGGATGAAATTGTGCTTGATTTTTAAAGCAAATAGCTCCTTCAATCTCGAAAGGAAGACCTGTTTTGGTAACGAATTCACAAGGAAAACCAAGCGATTCCACAGCAGAAACCTCTTTTTTGATAGCTTCTAATTCTGATTTTTTGGTAGTATATACATAACTATTTTGATATTCAAAATCACATTTTATTTTTTCTGTATCTATAATTTCTTTTATATTTTCAATTGCTTTCTCATTTGCTTCTAAATAATCAGAAGCAAACTTTTTTCCATAAGAGTTAATTAAATAATCATAAAAAAGACTATGCTGACTTGTGATTTTAGCGGTAGTATGCCCTGTTGCTTTTTCTCCTATATTATCTTTTTCTAAGACAACTACTTGAAAACCCAAATGGCTTAAATAGTAAGCACAAGTAAGTCCAAAAATACCAGCACCTATAATACATACATCAGCTTCTCTATCATGAGAAAGGGATTTAAAATTTTTGTTTTCTTTAGTAGAATCTAACCATAAAGAATTCATTTTTTACCTCCTAAAAATTAGTATAACCATTTTTTAGGAATAAATTATAAAAAAGCTGGAAAAATAAATAATGTTATGATAAAATAAGCGTAAAATTGGAGCATGATTTTGGGGACGGAGCACTCGCATATGCTCGTTTGGTCGTTACGCGGTGTTACAAAAATAATATAGGATACAGTAAGTTAATAATTTGAGTAGTTAGGGACATTATCTACGTCCCCATGTCCTAATGATTTTTTCCTCCGTCCCCAAAATCATCTTTCAGAAGAGAAAGGAAGGATGAAGATGGGTGAAGAACTAAAGGAAAAGCTTTTTCATCAAAAAGAAAATGGATGGAAAAGTGCAGACGAAACGAAAAAACAAAAAATTTTTGAGTTGTCTAAAAATTATATCGATTTTTTAAACACAGCAAAGACAGAAAGAGAGTTTATTAAACAAGCTAGAAAATTGGCAGATGCCAATGGTTATAGGGATATTATAGAATTCCAAACATTAAAACCAGGTGATAAAGTTTATTTCGTGAATCGAGATAAAAGTATGTATCTAGCGGTTATAGGAGAAGAAAGTATTGAAAAGGGAATGCATATTATTGGTTCTCATGTAGATTCGCCAAGATTAGATTTAAAACCAAATCCATTATATGAAGACACAGGTTTTGCCTATTTTAAGACACATTATTATGGAGGAATCAAAAAATATCAATGGACAACAATTCCTTTAAGTATACATGGTGTTATTGTAAAGACAAATGGGGAAAAAATAGAAATTAATATTGGAGAAGATGAAAATGACCCAATTTTTACGATTACGGATTTACTACCTCATTTAGCACAAGAACAAATGGATAAAAAATTAAAAAATGGAATTGAAGGAGAAGATTTAAATCTATTGATTGGAAGCATTCCATATCAAGATGAGAAAGTAACAGAAAAAGTAAAACTAAATATTTTAAATATTTTAAATCAAAAATATGGCATTACAGAAATAGATTTTACTAGTTCTGAATTAGAATTAGTACCAGCTTTTCGAGCAAGAAGCTTAGGATTTGATGAAAGTATGGTGGCAGCTTATGGTCAGGATGATAAAGTATGTGCTTATACATCGCTTACTGCTATGATGGAATTAGATTGTGTTAAAAATACAGCAGTTTGTATTTTATCTGATAAAGAGGAAATTGGTAGTATGGGAAATACAGGTATGGAATCTCATATGTTTGATTTCTTTGTTTCAGAAATATTAAATAAACTACAGGTGAATCAGCCAAATTTATTGGATAAGGTTTTTTGCTTTTCAAAAATGTTATCTTCTGATGTAGATGCTGGATTTGACCCAATTTATGCTTCTGTATCAGATAAAACCAATGCAGGATTTTTAGGAAAGGGAATTGCTTTGGTGAAATATACTGGTGCAAGAGGAAAATCAGGTGCTTCTGATGCCAATGCAGAATATGTAGCATGGGTAAGAAATGTATTAGAGAAAAATAATATTAAATACCAATTAACAGAGCTAGGAAAGGTTGATGTTGGTGGAGGCGGAACAATTGCCTATATTTTAGCCAATAAAGGTACAGATGTTATTGATTGTGGCGTTCCTGTATTATCTATGCATGCACCTTATGAAGTAACTAGTAAATATGATGTTTATTCTGCTTATGAAACATATAAAGCATTTTGGAAAGAGTAAAATAATAGAGTCAGGAAGAGAAGGTCTGAGGCAAGGGGGATAAATAAAAAACAAGACAAAAGAAATTTATTTCTCTTGCCTTACTGATACCTTTTGGTAAATTTAGACTAGTCTAATTCTTCTAATAAATCAATCATAGAACTTATGAAATTCTTTTTCTCATCAGAAAGAGAAGAAAGTTTTTCTGAAATTTCTATATTTTTAGAAGCTTCCTCATTCGTAATAAAAGATGCATAAATAGTATTTGGAGTAATACCTAAAATATTCATATAATTAATTAAAGTTTGTGTTTTTACGCCATTATTCCCATTTTCAATTTTAGAAATATATTTTAGAGAAATCCCCAATTTCTCAGATAATTGTTCTTGTGTTAATTTATTTTTTATACGAAAGTCTCGTAATATTTTACCAAAATTCTTATCTATATCTGACTTTAAAACTGAATTCATCTTATACCTCCATACAATCCAAAGTATTAATATTAGTATAACAAGCTACCTAAAAATGTTGAACACATTAATACTGCAACAGTTATGAAATTAAATGACACTAAAAATATCAAAAAGACTTGAATTTACAAGTTAAATGTGATATGATAGACAAAAGACAAGTATCACTATTAGTATTACCAAGGAAATAGAAGATATTCTTAAGATGTAGAAAATATAAAAATAAAGGAATGTAGAAATATGATAAATGATGAAAAATATATAACTTTTTTAGAGCATATTATATCTTGTGTTAGTCATGGAGATTACTATTCTGTAAAAGAATTATCCCAGCTAGAGTTAGAAAGGATGAAAAAAGAAATCAAAGAGAATCAAAACTAAATTAATAGCTATTTAGTTTTATTCTGTTTTGTATTATAGAGAACAAAGCATTGCACAGAAAATTGCTTTGCAATTTTTGCGAACAAACAATGGACATGGCATGAAAGCTAATCTAAAAGACCAAAAAATTTTAATCATGTTGCTTTTGTTATAAAAAATACAGAAATGTATTAACAATAATAGCAAATAAAATTAGTGAAAAGATAAGAAAAACCTTATCTTTTTTTCTTAGGCAAAATCAGTCAGAAATACCAAAACTCTCCATTGCTTTTGAGAAAAGTACCACTTATAATAGGGTTAGAGGTGAATGCAATGAGTAGAATAATTACTTGTCGAGGAGAAAAACTATTAAAAAAAGAATTGAGAGGTGATTTTAACTTTTTTTGGAAGGAAGTAAATACCAATATAACCAGTAAAGGCTATGGATTAATTCGAGATAAAACTAACCTATCACCAGAGGTTGCTAGTATTGCATCGGTTGGGTATGGATTAGCAGCGTTAGTGATTGGAGTAGAAAGGAAATGGATTCATTTTTTGGAAGCTTATGAAAGAGCAAAAGGAACTTTGGATACTTTTCTCAACAATGTAGAAGCAACTCATGGTTTTTTTTATCATTTTATTCATATGGAAACGGCAAAAAGAGAGTGGAATTGCGAAGTTTCTATTATTGATACAGGCATTTTTATTTGCGGTGCTATGTTGGCAGGAGAGTATTTTAAAGGTGAAATAAAAGAAAAAGCAGAACAGCTTTATCGAAACATAGACTGGAATTGGTATTTGGATAAAAATTTGAATCAATTTTACATGGGATATTCGCCAGAAAAAGGATTTTTTGGTCATTGGGATATGTATGCAGAACAATTAATGCTATATATTTTAGCAGTTGCTTCTCCAACTTTCCCTGTGGATAGTAGTACATATGAGGCATTTAAAAAACCAACAGCAAACTATGGAGAAATTAAGAATATTATTTATACGTATTGTGGAACTTTATTTACTTATCAATATTCTCATGCATGGATTGATTTTAGAAAAACAAAAGATAAGGACGGCATTGATTGGTTTGAAAATTCTATCAAAGCAACATTAGCCAATCGAAAATATTGCATGAAAAATAGTAAAAATTATAAAACTTATGGCAATAATTCTTGGGGACTAACGCCATGTATTGGACCCAAAGGGTATTGTGTGGGATTCGGAGCAATGCCATGTCGGAAGCGAATTAGAAGAAAATGATGGAACAATTTCTCCTAGTGGAGCAGCAGGTTCTATTGTTTTTACACCCGAACTTGCTATCCAAGCATTAGAGCATTATTATAATGATTTTCCGCAATTCTGGGGTAAGTATGGATTAAAAGATGCGTATAATCTAGAAAGTGATAAGCCATGGTATGCAAAAGAATATATTGGAGTTGACAAAGGAATTTCTATGGTGATGATTGAAAATTATTTGACAGGTTTAATATGGGAATATTTTATGAAAAATAAATATGTGCTTCAAGGGTTGAATGAATTAAATATTAAAAAAAGACAAGAAATTTTTTCTTGAAAACTAAGTTAAGAAAGATAAAGCTTTTATATTATATAAATATAGGGTTTTATGTAAATAAAAATTAAAAAGGTGGGAAACGAATGAAAAAAGAAAAATTATTAGAATTATTAAATCAGATGACTTTAGAGGAAAAGATAGGTCAATTAGTACAAGTGGCAGGTGAAATATTTTTAATGGATGATGTTAATACAACAACAGGGCCATTAAAAGATTTAGAATTATCAGAAGAGATGCTATATCAAGTAGGGTCTATCTTAAATGTTGTAGGGAGTGAAAAAATCAGAAAAGTACAAGATGAGTATTTATCAAAAAGTAGATTAAAAATACCGCTTTTGTTTATGGCAGATGTTATCAATGGATACAGAACCGTATTTCCAATTCCTCTTGCGCAAGGATGTTCTTGGAGCGAGAAGGTAATTTATGATTGTACAAAAGTATCGATTAAAGAAGCGGGAGCCAGCCGGAGCCAATGTGAATTTTTCGCCAATGGTTGATTTGGTGCGAGACCCAAGATGGGGAAGAGTTATGGAATCAGTAGGAGGGGAAGACCCTTATTTAGGAGAAATATTTGCCAAAACCATGATAGAAGCTTATCAAGGAGAAGATATTTCTAAATTAGGAAATGCAGCAGCATGTGTGAAACATTTTGCCGCTTATGGAGCAGCAGAAGCAGGAAGAGATTACAATACAGTGGATATGTCAGAAAGAGAATTTAGGCAATACTACTTACCAGCTTATCAATCAGCCATTAAAAATGGAGCAGAAATGATAATGACATCTTTTAATACCATAAATGGAATACCAGCTTCTGTGAATCAATGGTTGTTGAGAGACTTATTAAGAAAAGAGTTAGGTTTTAAAGGAATTGTTATATCCGACTATTCAGCTATAGAAGAGACGATTGCACATGGTGTTTCAAAAGATAAAAAAGAGGCAGCCTACAAAGCTATCATGGCTGGTGTGGATATTGATATGATGTCTAATGTGTATTCCAATCATTTAAAGGATTTAATAGAGGAAGGAAAAGTGCCAGAAGCTGTGCTAGATGAATCAGTATTGAGAGTGCTTACTTTAAAAAATAAATTAGGATTATTTGAAAATCCATATGGAAATACAAATGAAGAAAGAGAAAAGAAAATTTTAAAAAGTAAAGAGCATTTACAAAAGGCAAGAGAATTAACAGCTGAAACTTTTGTCTTATTGAAAAACGAGAAAAAAGTTTTACCTTTAAAGAAAGATAGTAAAATAGCTTTAATTGGACCATATGCCGATAATATTGCGATTCTAGGTTCTTGGTCTATGTTCTCTGACAAAGCTAAAATTCCTACCCTAAAAGAAACCTTTGAAAAAATGGTAGGGGATGAAAATGTATTATATGCAAAAGGAAGCCATATTTTAGAAGAAAAAGACTTGAATCATATTTTACTAGAAGATGGTGTGCCTCCAATTCATACAGAAGATGAAAAAGAAAAGGAAAAACAAATGCTAAAAGAGGCGGTAGAAATTGCTAAAAAAGCAGATGTGATTGTTCTAGCAATAGGAGAACATTATAGACAAAGTGGAGAGGCTTGTTCAAGAGCTAATATTGAAATTTCACAAATTCAACAAAATTTATTAGAGGAACTGGGTCAATTAAATAAAAAAATGGTTACTATTTTATTTAATGGTAGACCACTTGTATTAAATCATGTGGCAGAAAAAACAGATGCTTTATTAGAAGTATGGTTTCCAGGAACAGAGGGAGCCAATGCCATTACAGATATTGTTTTTGGAGAGGTAAATCCATCTGGTAAATTAACAATGAGCTTTCCACAAGCTACAGGACAATGCCCAATTTATTATAATCACTATAATACAGGAAGACCACATAATAAAGATTTTCGATATGTATCTCGCTATCAAGATATTCCAACAGAAAGTTATTATCCTTTTGGATATGGATTATCTTATTCCAATTTTGAATATTACGATTTGAGAATTAGTAGCAAAAAAATGAAGAAAGATTCATTGATAACGCTTACAGTTAAAGTGAAAAATAATAGTAATATACCAGGAAAAGAAGTGATACAACTATATCTTCAAGATTTGGTAGCCAGTGTAGTAAGACCAACAAAAGAGTTAAAAGGATTTAAAAAAGTGTGTTTCAAGCCTTTTGAGGAAAAAGAAATTAGCTTTGAGATTATACCAGAAATGTTGAGATTCTGGAATGAAAAAATGGAATACAAAGCACAGATAGGAGAGTTTAAAGTGTTTGTAGGACCGAATTCAAGAGATACCAAGGAAGAGGTTTTTGAATATTTAGAAGCGAATGAATAAATCGCTTCTTTTTAAATGATAAAAGAGTAGCAATTATTAATAAATAATAGTATAATGGTAAAAAATCTATAATAAGTCATAAAAAGGAGAGTTATGGAAAATTTAATCAAAAAGCAAATAGTAGTATTTGGAGGTTGTTTTAATCCACCGCTAAATTCACATTTTTCACTAGCAGAACAGTTGATAGAGGAATACAATCAAATAGAGAAAATAATATTTATGCCAGTGAATAGTCAATATCAAAAAGTAGATTTAATTGAAAATAAACATAGATATGAGATGTTAAAATTAGTATGTAATCAAAATGAAAAATTTGAAGTATCCACTATAGAAATGGATTATCCAAGGCAATTATATACTATAGAAACACTTACTAAATTGCAGAAACAATATGAAAAGCACGAAATATGTTTTACGATGGGAAGCGATAATTTAAAAGAATTGGAAACATGGAGTCAAGCTGAAAAATTAATCAAAAATTTTAAAATCTATGTTTTTGAGAGAGATAAAGATGATACAGAGGAAATAATCGAAACGAATAAGTTTTTAAAAGAAAATAGACAAGCCTTCATAATAGTAAAAAACATAATAAAAAGTAGCTTAAGTTCAACTCTTGTAAGAGAAAAAATAAAAGAAGGAAAGAGTATAAGGTATTTAACATCAGATGAAATTGTATCATATATAAAACAAAATAATTTATATCAGTAATAGAAGGAGGAGTTGTTATGATAAAAAGGGAAGCGGAAAAGGCTATTAAATGGATTAAACAATATGTTGAGAAGGCAGGAGCAAAAGGGATTGTAATAGGAAATAGTGGAGGAAAAGATTCGGCAACAGTACTTGCTATGGCAACAAAGGCAATTGGAAAAGAAAGGGTAATTGCTGTGTCTATGCCATGTTACTCTAATAAAAATGATTTTGAGGATGCCAAACTAGTAGCTGACACATTTGGTGTTACATTTCTAACTGTGAATTTAAGTGATTGCTATCAACAAATGGAAGAGGAGATTCATATCGCATTTAATAAAATAGGAATAGAAGGATTGTCAAAAGAAGCAACGATTAATATGAAACCTAGATTAAGAATGACAACTTTGTATGGAATGGCTCAAACATTAGATTATTTAGTCATTGGAACGGGAAATCTTTGTGAATCGATGGTAGGATATACTACCAAATGGGGGGATAGTGCTTCTGATTTTAATCCAATTGGCAATTTTACAGTAGATGAGGTCTTACAAATTGGAAGATATTTGGGGGTTCCCGAAAAAATATTGAAAAAGGCTCCTAATGATGGATTAGGTGGACAAACCGATGAGGAAAAAATGGGAATTACCTACCAGCAGATTGCGGAGATGATAGAAACTGGAGATACGCATGATGAGTGGGCAAAACAGGAAATTTTAAAAAGATTTCAAAGTTCAAAGCATAAGAGAGAACTAGTGCCAGTTTATACTTTTAAGAGAGAGAATTTCTTGAAGAGATAGTAAAAAAGTGATAGAATGAAAATAAAAGAAGGAGTGAAAATTATGAAGATATTAATTATTTGTAGTAAAGCATTTTATAAAGATATACAACCAATAAAATCAAAATTAGAGGAAATGGGACATACAGTAGAGTTGCCTAATTCATATTATGAACCTGATGCAGAAAAGAAAAGTTGGGCATTGGGCGATAAAGAGCATGCTGAATTTAAAGCTAGGATGTTTAGAATGAGTGAGGAGAGAATTGCTCAAATGGATGCGGTTTTAACATTGAATTTTGATAAAAATGGAAAGAAGAATTATATCGGAGGAGCAACCTTTATAGAGATATATGAGGCATTTATGAAAAATAAAAAGATATATTTGTATAATGCTATTCCAGAAGGAATGCTATATGATGAAATATCAGGGTTTTCACCAATCGTTATAAATGGAGATTTGGATTTAGTAAAATAATGATAAAACTATCTCAAAATTGGGAAGGAAATTTTTTAGGAGATTAGAAACTAATCTCTCTATTTTTTTGAAAAAAATTGTAACCTTTTTCTAATTAAGCTACACTATATAAATATAAGATGTCTTATGAAGGAGTTTTAAAATTGAAAGAATTAAAGAATTTAGAAGATTATTATAAAAACAATGAAATTGATATGGATAAAATAATAGAAGATTTTACACCATATATAACTACAATAATAAATAATGGAACAAATAGCACCATATCTTTTGAAGATAAAGAAGAAATTTTTTCTGATACATTTTTTATATTATGGAAGAACAGAAACAGATTCAATATAGATGTATCATTAAATTCATATTTAGCAGGAATAACAAGAAACTTAATAAAAGAAAAATATAGAAAATTAAAGATTTATTATAATATTTCAGACTTTGAAAATAGTGAAGTCAATAGTATGAATATGTATGAAAATGATAGAGAATTAATTTTTGATATAGAACAAAAAATTAAAGGATTAAAAGGTATTGATATAGAAATAGTAAATTTATTCTATTATTCTTGTATATCAATTAAAGATATAGCGAAAAAATTAAATATTTCTGAATTAAATGTAAAGACAAGATTATATAGAATACGAAAGAAAATAAAGAAAGAATTGAATGGTGGAGGAATTTAGAAATGGAATTTGATAAAAATAAAATTAGACTTAAAATTGCTATATCAAAAATAAAAGAAGAGAATGATATAGTTGTGCAAAATAAAACAAAAAATATTTTTAGAATAGTTTCAACAGCAGTTGCAGGAATTGTATTAAGTACAGGAATCGCGTTTGCAGGAACTAAAATATATGAAAAAATTTGGAAAGAACCTAAAAAAATCCAAATAGTAACAGATATAGTAACACCAGAAGCTCAAAAAGAAAATATTAGCGAAGAAGAAGCAAAACAAATTGCAATTAATAAATTAAAAGAAATAGGTTTCAATACCAATATTGTAAAAACCAATCATTATAAATTAGTAGATTCTAATAAAATAATGTATCGATTTATAACAGAAGATGATTATAGTATTTCAATCGACGGACAAAAAGCGACATTTTTTGAGATATGGAATGAGAGTAAGAAATTAGAACAGATAGATAACAAGTTTTTTGGATATGGTAGTGGGAAAAATGTGGGTTCAGAGTATTTTATGAATAAAGATAAAGCAATAGAAGTGGCTAATAAATATTATAAATTATTTGGTTTCAAAGAGGGAGAATATGAGGTAACAAAAGTTAGTTCTTTTAATAGTGAAGGAGATGAAAAAGCAGAAACAGGCTATAAATTTGATATAACTTATAATAAAAAATATGGTGATACTTATAATCCATATGAATATGTTGGAATACAAGTATATGCAAAAGATGAAATACTTTGGATGGTTAGAACAGAAAACATACCATATGATAATAATTCTACAAAAATTACGAAAGAACAAGCTATACAAATAGCATTAGAAATAGATAAAAAAGTAGAAAACAAAGAAATAACTGAAACAAAGGCAGAAGAGATGATTGTCAATATGAATGCACAAGCCTATTATAGATTAACGGATAAAGAAAAATTTTATAAAGAAATGTCTACCGTAGACTATCCAACAGAGGAGAGAGTTTATTATCAAATGGAAGATAAAATAAGAAATGCTTGGGTAGTAGTTATTACTTATGTTGATGATTGGGAAGATGTTGTAACAAGATATACAAGAGGACAATTTAGTTATTTTATCGATGCAACAACAGGAGAAATTATAGGTGGTGCTACAATGGATTATATATATTCGACTAGATGATTTGAAAAATAAGAAAAATATGATATACTATTTTAGATAGTATTTTAGAATATGGAGAAGCTGTGTATTCAGAATAGTTTGGAGGATAAGAAATGAATTATGAAAAGTGTATGAACAAAATTATAGAATTTTCCGAAGAGTTCTATCAAAATTTAGATTTTGCACATAACATTGAACATGGAAAAAGAGTATTAAAAAACGCAAGAAAAATTAGTGAGATGGAAGGTGGAGATTTATTTTTAATAGAAGCTGGGAGTTGGTTGCACCAATTTCATGATAGTATAGATGAAGTGAATAAATTTATAAAAACATTGGATATAGAAGATGAATTAAAAAATAAATTATATGAAATTGTTAAATGTAGACCACAATATATTAATAATGAGTCATTATTGGAAAGTAAAATCGTATATGATGCAGATGCAATAGAAGTACTTAGTACTTATGGTATGATAAGAGAGATAATCTGCAATTCAAAATGTAGAAATAAAGAATGGGAAAAATCAGTTGAAGATACTATAAATGTGCAAAAAAGATTTAAAGAAAAACTACAAACAAAGACAGCAAAAGAAATGCTAGAAAGAGATTTTGAAATAATAGAGAATTTTTGGAAATCATATAAGAAATGGTCAGAAAGTTAAAAAAGGTAGATATAAATTAAACCATCTCAAAATACACCAATGTAAATTGAGATGGTTTCTCGTTGTAATCTTTTATATGGGTTCGTATAAGATTATTGTGGTGAGCCACAACTTAACAAATCCGAAACTTTATATTTGTAAAATAGGAATTATATCAATTTGCAGAACAAGTTAAGTATTAAAGATTATCTAATAACTGAGAATGTAAAATAGGGTGTGTAAAATAGACGACAAATTTTGCACACCCTATTTTACATTCTCCAAAAACAAAATTTAATGGTTCTCGATGTATTTTCTCCTTTTTCTTTTCATAAATAGACTTGTATTTTCCATACTGTCTAGAAATAGGAACAAACCATATAATATTTTTATTTGTTTTATCTTGAAAACAGAAATAGCACGGTCTTTTTGTTCCAGTTTCTTTATTTTCCATTAAATTATATTTAATACCATACTTTTTAATAAATTCATTTTTTATAAAGTAAAATTTTCCATTTTCAATTTGCATTTTTTCCTCCTAATATTACAAAATGAGAGCTATCTCTAAAAGAAAGCCCCCATATACATTTTTTAGCTTGCCCTATTTACTGACACTGCAAGCCGTGTCATCCATTTGTTAAACCTATCCTATTTACCGACACTATAGGTCGTGTCCTCCATTTTTATAATATTAGTATAACACAAAAAAGTACTGTTTGCAATAATTTTTGCGTCATTTTCTAATATATTATTAGTATTGTTAGATAAAAGTGACAATATACTATTTTTGTAAAGTTTTATAGATATACTTGACATTATAGAAGAAATAAATATAATATTAACAATAGAATAATAAATTGAAAAGAGGTATTTTGTGGAAAATAAGTATAGCTTTTTTATTGCAGGAAGAACAAGAAACAAAGAAAATATTTTAAAGATATGTAATATTTTTGAAGAGTTAAATATTTCGTATTATTGTTTTCTAAAAAATGAAGATTCACACAAACAAGCAGGATTGGATATTAATGATAATAATCTTGCAGATACTTTTGAATCACTAGAATTGGAAAGTCTAAGTGTGAGAACAATATTTGAACATGATTTGAATGGCGAAAAAAATTCGGATAATTTTTTATTAGTACTTCCAGCAGGAAAGTCGGCACATATTGAAGCAGGAATAGCGTATGGATTAGGAAAGAAATGTTATGCCATTGGAGAATATGATGTAACAGATTCTTTATATTTAATATTTGATAAGATTTTTAAGAATGAAAATGAATTGAAAAATTTTTTAGAAAATAAAAAAATTGAATATCCAAACATAATAAAACCATCTCAAAATACAGTAATGTAAATTGAGATGGTTTTTTTTATACAGGTTTCGTATAATAATGCTTTGGTGAACCACAACTTAACAAATCCGAAACTTTATTTTTCAGAATATGGTTATATTGTAATTATAAAAACAAATTTTCGTAAATTTAATTGGCTTTACTGAATAACTACTCTATAATTTTACCAGAAGATGAACAAAACAGAGTGTGGTGTGTCGCTCTCTTTAAGAAAGGGGGCGGTGCGTATGTTATTAGAACAAGTTTATTTAGCTTTTATATACATACTATTTAGTGA
>CAOKPI010000023.1 GCA_948470605.1 uncultured Clostridium sp.
GTGTTTGTGGTGGTGTTTGTGGTGGTGTTTGTGGTGGTGTCTGTGGCGGTGTTTGTGGCGGTGTCTGTGGCGGTGTTTGTGGTGGTGTTTGTGGTGGTGTCTGTGGCGGTGTTTGTGGTGGTGTTTGTGGTGGTGTTTGTGGTGGTGTCTGTGGCGGTGTTTGCTCATTTACACTATTCCATGCCTTGCTAAATGCTTCCATCTTTTTAGCATCTCTTTGTTTAAATCTATCTAACTCTTTTTCACAAATTTCTTTTGCTACTTTTAAATCTTCTAAATCATCTTGATATTTTTGATAGTCGGCATTCAAAGCTTTATAATCTGCACCATTCTTTACTTTTGTCTCTATAACTTTTTCTCCATTCTTATTTTCATACTCACGCTTTTCATATTCATATTCAAAATCTTCCATCTCTACAAGTTTTGCTTTCATAAATATTTCTATACGATTAATATCTTGATTAATTTTCATTCCCTTTTGTGTCAATTCAGCTCTTAATTTGTCGTCAATGGTATTTAGTTCCAATTCTTTATCCTTTTCACTCAAGTCCTTATCGATTTTCAAAGATTGCTTTTCTAATTGGTACTTTTGTTCCAATTTTTTCTTTTCTTCCAAAAATTCTTTTTTCCCTGGTACCCATCCTCCTGTATGTTCATCTTTATATCCATACTCAATCTTCTGAATTGACTTTTCATACTCTTCAATTAAATCCTTATCTTTTGGAGATACTTGTGATAACTCTTCTTGTAGTCTTTCAATACGTAAAATCACTGTCTTGATTTTTACCTCCATCTCCTTCAATTGCCTCATTGTTTCTGTTTCTTTTTTGCTCTCTTTATACTTTTTTTCTATCTTTGTTTTTTTCTTTTTATAATCTTGTATGATTTTTTTTATATCACTTGATTTTTCTCTATTCATATTTACCCCTCTCAATACAAAAAATGTATCCTATTAGTTTAATACCTATTACAAATTATAACAAATTTTTTAAAACAAGGCAAGTAATTGACATAATTTTTTTATGAATTGTGCTATTTTTCACTAAAACAACATCTATTTTTTAAATATGTTTCATCATTTGGCTTAATTTTTCCTGCCATCTCATTATATTCATTTGATTTTTTCATATCCCCTAACCAAAAATAACAAACACATAAATTCAAATATGGTATAAATTCATTATAATCAATATTTACATTTTCTCTTAATTTTTCATTATTCTGTAATGCTGTTTCAAACCAAAACTTTGCTATTTCATACTCTTTTTTTTCTAAAAATACACTACCTATTTTACAGCAACATTCTGGTCTAGGAATTTCATATTTTAATATAGAGAATAAGCATTCTAAACATTGCTCTCTATCTCCTAAATATTTATAACAATCTGACAATTCTAAAATTGCTGGATATAAAAGCCATCTTTTTTCATTGTATTGTTTTTTATTATTTTGCACAAATTGTTCATAGACATCTCTGGCTTTTTCATATTTTTGTAAAAAAAACAATTCTCTACCATAAACAAAGTTTTGTCTATCATCTAATTTTTCACCATTATTTATCATCTTTTCTAATATATCTATATTCCTATTTAAATCTTTAATTTTTTCCTTTTTATGTGTAATTGCTATGTCTACATTTCTTATTATTCCTTCTAATGTAATCACTTCATGAATAGGACTTATCCATTGGTAATTCTTTTCTCTTTTTAATAACCTCTCTCTATTTTCCACTACTATAGGATTGCCTTGTTTATCTAATCTACAATTATATTTCATCCTATAGATATCTACGTTAATATCAATATTTTTCTTTAATTCCATAAATTTTTGGTAATCTTGTTCCAAGATAACATCATCTGCATCTAGCCATAATATATAATCCTTTGTAGCCTTTGAAAAAGAAAAATTTCTTGCCTTAGAAAAATCATCTATCCATTCGAAATCAAAAATTTTATCTGTATATTGGGAAACAATTTCTTTTGTTCTATCTGTTGAACCTGTGTCTACAATAATAATTTCATCAGCTATATCTTTTACACTCTCTAGGCATCTTCCTATAACATCTTCTTCATTTTTTACAATCATACATAAAGATATTTCTCTCATAACTATATCACCATTTTCATTTTATCAATATTGATAGAATATGGCAACATTCAACATAATTTTTATTAAAATGTCATATTTTAGTAATATTTGTAATAAATCTTAGGATAGCAAAAAATAAGCAAACACTTCCTGTATCTGCTTATTTTATAGCTAAATTTTCCAAACTTCTCTCCGCTAATTTTCTATATCTCTCTTTTTTATCTTTTATCTTTTTCCCTTCTAGTTCAGGCAATATACCAAAATTAGCATTCATGGGTTGAAACTTATCATTCGGAGTCGAAATATATTTTGCCAAAGCCCCTATTACCGTATATTCTGAAAAACGATGAATTTTTCCTCCGTCCCCAAAATCATGACTAGCATTTAAACCTGCTACTAAACCAGAGGAAATTGATTCCACATAGCCCTCCACTCCTGTTATTTGTCCAGCAAAGTAAAGGTTTGGTATGCTTTTTAATCGGTAGGTTTCCTCTAATAATTCGCTTGCATTAATATAGGTATTTCTATGCATAACGCCATATTTTACAAATTCAGCATTTTGCAATCCAGGTATCCTACCAAATACTCTTTTTTGTTCTCCATATCTTAGATTGGTTTGAAAACCAACCATATTATAAAGACTAGCTTGTTTATCATCTTGTCTTAACTGCACAACTGCATATGGTCTTTTGGCGGTTCTTGGGTCATCAAACCCAACTGGCTTAAGAGGTCCAAATCGTAAGGTATCCATTCCTCTTTTTGCCATAATCTCAATTGGCATACAACCTTCAAAAATCTCCCTTTTTTCAAAATCATGCAAAGTAACTACTTCCGCTTCTACTAATGCTTTCCAAAAGGCTTCATATTCTTCTTGATTCATGGGCAAATTAACATAGCTTTGTTCTTCTCTTTTCTGTGTGGACAGTCTCTGTCTCCATTGTTCTTCTGTTTCTTCTTTCTTCTTTTCTTGAGAATATCGGTCCCCATAAAAAGCAATATCAAAATCAATACTATCTTTTTGAAGAATTGGTGCAGCCGCATCGTAAAAGTATAGTTTATCCTGCCCTGTCAATTTTTGAATTTGACTCGCTAATCCGTCAGATGTTAATGGTCCAGTAGCAATGATGACAATACCTTCTTTTAACATTTCTTTTATATCAGAGACTTCTTTGTTCACAATTTCAATATAGGGATTTTCGGTTATCTCTTTTGTTACTTTTTCTGCAAAAGCTACTCTATCCACTGCCAAAGCTTGTCCTGCTGGTACCCTCGTTACATCTGCTATACGAATCAATAAAGAATCTAGCCTTCTTAATTCTTCTTTTAATAAACCACATGCATTTGTCAATAAATTGGATTTAAAAGAATTGCTACATACAATTTCTGCTAAATCAGAACTACTATGTGCTGGTGAGTATTTTTGTGGTTTCATTTCATATAATTTTACTTTTATTTTCTTCTTGGCAATTTGATAGGCTGCTTCGCATCCTGCTAAGCCTCCTCCAATTATAGTAATATAATCCTTCATTTGTTTCACTCTTTCTTTTAAATATTAGCTTAATATTAATGGGCGGAGAAATAATTCCCGCCCGCTAGTTTGTCAGTCTTTCATTTTACTTGTTTTCACAAGACTGATTCCCTACAGTACAGGAAGTCTTGCAAGCAGACTGACAGGATGTCTGACATTCTCCACAACCGCCTTTTTTCACGGTATTCTTCAAATTATTTGCGGTCAACGTCTGAATTCTCTTCATTATGTCTTCTCCTTTCGTTGTTTTAGACATCACAATTACACTAATGTCCTAGTTATTATAGCACATTTTTTATCATACTTCAAATGGCATGCTTGCCCCAACCCTACAAAGGGGATAATCAATGCCTGTCCCAGAACTAATCTGCTATAAACAAAACACTGCGTACAATGGTATAGAATAAATATTATTTGAAAAGCAATCAATAAAAAAATGAAAAAACTCATTTTTTTATCATTTATTTTTTGAATTTTTTCATTTTTTATGTATTAAACAAATTCATAATTTCCTCTTTTGACAATTTATTCACAAATGATGTTTTAGTACTTAGCATATTGTCTACAAGTTCTGCTTTTTTCTGTTGCAAATCATATATCTTCTCTTCAATAGAATTTTTGGTAATTAGTTTGTACACTTGTACATTATTCTTTTGTCCAATTCTATAAGCTCTATCAGTTGCTTGATTTTCTGTTGATAAATTCCACCATGGGTCATAATGAATCACTACGTCTGCCCCTGTTAAGTTCAATCCTGTTCCCCCTGCTTTTAAAGAAATTAAAAACACTTTAATTTCTGGGTTTTCATTAAATTCATCTACTAATTCTATTCTTTGGTCTACTTTCGTGCTTCCTGTTAGCTTAAAATACTGAATTCCTCTTTGTTTTAATTCTTTTTCCATAATATCAAACATAGAGGTATAACCAGAAAACAATAAGATTTTGTGTCCACTATTAACAGCATCTTGCATCACTTCTATACATTGTTCTAATTTACTACTACCTTCTTGATAACCCTCTATAAATAAACTAGGATGACAACAAATTTGTCTTAATCTAGTTAAAGCAGCCAATATTTGTATTTGGCTTTTTTCATAACCATTCAACTCAATTTCCTCTGCTATTTCTTGTTTTGCTTGTGCTAAATAGCTTAAATAAATATGCCTTTGTTCTTCTCCCATTTCATTATTTAATACCGTTATGGTTTTGTCTGGAAGCTCTGTTAATACCTCTTTTTTATTTCTTCTTAAAATAAAAGGTTCAATTAACATTCTTAGTTTTTGCATAGCCTCTTGACTTTCTTCCTTTACAATTGGTGTTTCATATAATGCTTTGAACTTTTTATAAGTAAATAAATAGCCTGGCATAATAAAGTCAAAGATGGACCATAATTCAGCTAGCGAATTTTCAATTGGCGTTCCTGTTAAAGCATATCGCGTGTCTGCCTTTATTTTTTTAATCGATTTAGCATTTTGGGTATTACTATTTTTTAGATACTGTGCTTCATCTGCTATGATGTAGCGAAAAGCATAATCCTTCTCTAAATATAATTCAATATCTCTTTTTAATAAATCATATGACGTAATCACTAAGTCATACTGGTCAATTTCTTGAATTTGTCTTTTTCTTTCTGTTAAGGTTCCTCTTATGATTAATGTTTTTAATTCTTTGGCAAACTTTTTTGCTTCGTTCTGCCAATTTAATGTTAAGGAACTTGGCGAAACAACTAGACTGGCTCTTTTTCCGTTTCTCGTTGGAATTATCTTCTGGTTAGTTTGGAAATGAATCGAATCTTCCATCCTTTCTTGTCCTGGAATAATATTTTCATCTTCATAAGTATTTTGGACATAATCTACAATAATAGATAACATCTGAATTGTTTTTCCGAAGTCCCATATCATCTGCCAAAATGCCACCAAATCGATACTCATCTAAAATTTTTAGCCATTGGAATCCCGTTTTTTGGTAATATCTCAATACAGATTCTAAATTTTCAGGCACTTTAATTTCTGTTTCTAATTGTTCTTTGTTTAATCCATTTACAATCTCTCTGTATTCTTGATTTTTAACAACTTGGACTCCTTTCATTCCCTTTAACAGCTGGTTCAAATACAAACTTCTATAAACTGGTAATTTGATGGCATTACTTTCTAATTCCTTATAATCGATTCCCATCCCTGTTACTAATTTGTCTAAAAACTCGATTTCTTTATTTCCCTCTAAATCTAAAAAACTTCCATCTTTTAGTCTATAATATTTTTTCTTTAATGTATATTTTGACATGATTTCTTCTAATTCTTTTATATCTATGTCTATATCTTTTAAATCCATTTCTAATAAATTATTTTCTACCTTTACCCCTAAGCTTCCTATTTTAGGTTGTCTGATTTGCTTTAATTTGAATTTTTCAGTTGCTAACACATCAAATTTTTGCATATAATAATTAATATCCTCTGCTAAAAATTCGTAAATTTTATCATTATCTGGTAAAATAAATCTTAAGTTTTGCTTATCAAACATAAATCCTGTCTTTCGAAATATATTTAAAGCTTTGGTTTCTTGAATCATATTTCTTGGAAAGTCTAATTTTAGCTTCTCATCTAATGGATTAAATTCATTTTGTTCATACCTAAATTTCACTTCTGCTACTAAGAAATCATTTTCATCAAAATCCAAAAACACCTTTATTTCTAATTCTTTGGGTCTATAGGGTGCTATTTCCTCTTCTTCTATATCTTCCATAACAATTGCATTGTTTACTTTTGGCATAATAATAGAAAATAACTGTGTTAATTCTTCTTTTCCCAACAATACCTCTGTCATGTAATTTTGCCTAAACAATTCTAATAATTTTAAATTTGTATTCTCAAATTCTTTGGTACAACGATACATTTTTTTCTGGTCTAATAGGTATTTATATTTTTTACCTTTTAAAATGGTTACATTAAAAATCTCAATATTGGGTACAATCGTATATTGTTCCTCATTTACCTTTTTAAGTTTAAATTCTATTTTAGGAGATGCTTCTGTAAATTCAATTTCCTTTGTATTATAATCTTTCTGAAATAGGACTTTTTTTCCTTCTAATAAATCAAATAATTCATCTGCTCCACTATTTCCCAAAATGATATTAGTATCACTTAAGGCTTTTCCATAATATCGATAATTGGTATTGGAATTAGAATTGGCATATTTGATAATTTCGGCATATCGTAATATGAAATCTAATAATGGTTTACTATCTTCTTCAAATGCTTCTCTTGTATGAATAAATTCTAAGTTTTGTCCATATTTGTAAAATTGATTTTCTAACATTCTAGTATAAAATTCGGATAAGTCTTTGATTTTATACATCTTTTTGCTTCCGATTTTAAATTCGACTTTCATATCTCCTGAAAATTTGTCATAGATAACTTTGGGCTCTAATTTTATCGTTCCTTTGTTTTTTAAAATTATTTCTTCATCGTAATTAATTTCTTCTATTTCTTCATTATAAAAGGTATTGACAATTTGTTTAAAATTTCTATAATGATTGATTGAATCAGTCTGACTCTTTGCTTTCTCTTCTATTCGTCTATCTTCTCCTGCCCCTTTACATGGGCTTTCTAAAATTTTACGATTTACTAGCATTTCTTTTCTCCTTTACTTGGCAAATTATTATATAATAATTCTTAAAAAAAAGCAAGTTACTATTTCCTTTTTTTCTCATTTGTAGTACAATAAAGTTGCTATTCACAGTTATTAATTTTATATACAAAATTTATTATATTTTTTATAAAGTAACAATTCGGGGGGACCGACAAGGTACCAACTGTTACTTTAGTTACAGTTGGTCCGCAGTTGGGAGTTCTTTTAAAAAATATTAATAAATTTTGTTATTACTTATTTAAGCTGTGAATTGTAGTACAATCAATTTACCATTTAGTACAAATCATATATTATAAAATGCAATAACGCAAAGTTTGGAGGTAATATTTTGAGAAACTTTAAAATAGCTATTGTCGGTGCAACTGGCCTTGTTGGTAGGTCTGTTATCCAAGTATTAGAAGAAAAAAATTTACCAATTGAAACCTATGGTTTATTTGCCTCAAAAAAATCTGCTGGAATGGTCTTTACCATTCACGAAAAAAACTATGTAGTAGAAGAATTAACAGAAAAATCATTTGATTCTGGCTTTGACTTTGCTATTTTTTCTGCAGGTGGTGAAACTTCCAGAAAATATGCACCAATTGCTGCCGAAAAAGGTTGTATTGTAGTTGATAACAGTAGTTATTTTCGTATGCATAAGGAAGTTCCCTTAGTAGTTCCTGAGGTTAATTTAGAAGATGCCTTTCATCATCATGGAATTATTGCTAATCCAAATTGTTCTACCATTCAAGCCATGCTTCCTTTAAAGGCTTTAGAAGATAAATATCACATAAAACGAGTCATTTATTCTACTTATCAGGCTGTATCTGGTGCAGGAAAAGATGCCTTATGCGACTTAGAAAACACCAACAATTTGCAACCATTAAAAAAATTCCCTTATCCTATTTACAACAACTGTTTACCCCATATTGATACATTTATGGAAAATGGATATTCCAAAGAAGAACTAAAAATGATAAATGAAACCAAAAAAATCTTACATAGAGATGATTTAAAAGTAACAGCTACAGCTGTTAGAGTACCTGTTCAAAATTCTCATTCTGAATCCATTAATATAGAACTGGAAAAAGATTTTGAAATGGAAGACTTAATAAATACTTTAAAAGCTTTTCCTAATATTATCGTACAAGATAACCCTTGTTCTAATGTTTATCCTATGGCTATTAATGCTACTGGGCATGATGAGGTATTTGTGGGAAGAATTCGCCGCGACGAAAGTGTTGCTTCTGGCGTTAATCTTTGGGTAGTTGCTGATAACATTCGTAAAGGAGCTGCTACTAACGCCATTCAAATTATAGAAAAATTAATGGAAATGTGACAAAAGGGGCGCCCCTTTTTGTCACATTTCCATCAATTTTTTATTAACTTTCCATGCAATTTTTCTATTGCCTCATTTTCTATTTCTTTTACTAAAATTTCAATCTTTGCTTGTGTTAAATTAATATTTAATATCTCAATTTGATACTTTCTTAATATTTCCATTACTTGATTTAGCACTTGACTATCTTGTATAATTCCATAGCCAATAATACTCAATTTAACTACATCCTTTTGCTTAATATCATAAACAGAATACCTTTTCTCGAGTAATTCTTGTACCTTATTTTGTTGTACTTTATTCATTCTAAATTGTAGTTGAGTCTCCTCTTTCTGAAATGCTTCTACAATAATATTATTTTGTAACAAACTCTCATAAACATCATAAACTTCCTCCTGTTTTATCGGTTGTCTTTTTCTCATTTCAACAACTACTAACTTTTCATTTTTGACAATACTTTTTATTTCCGATGTTTCAATTCTTTGGCAAATTCTCGTTCCGCCAGTATCAGAAAAAGTTGATTTTGAAACAATGTTACAATTAAATTTTTTCCCCATCTGAATACATCGATTATGAAGAACTTTAGCTCCTGCATCTGCTATTTCTTGCATTTCATCAAAAGATATTTCATCCAATCTTTTTGTCATCGTAATCATATTAGGGTCAGCAGAATAAATACCATCTACATCAGAAAAAATGTAACATTTATCCGCTTTAAGTGCTACTTGCAACGCTACTGCTGTTGTATCAGAGCCTCCTCTTCCCAAAGTTGTAATATCTCGTTTTTCATCTATTCCTTGAAATCCTGTTACAACTACAATTTTTCCTTTTTCTAATTCTTCTTGGATTCTGTCTGTATCAATTTGTTCAATTTTTGCACTTGTATGAATAGAATTCGTTGTAATCCCAGCTTGCCACCCTGTTAAGGAAATGGCTGGATAACCTCTTCGATTTAATAATATACTTAATTTTGATGCTGTTATTTGTTCTCCCGTTGATAACAGCATGTCCATTTCCCTTTCTTCTGGAATAGCCGATAATTCTTGCGCTTCCTTCATTAGTTGGTTGGTTGTCTTTCCTTGTGCTGACACAACCACTACCATATTTTCCGCCTCTTTTTTTAAGCTAATAATTTTTTCTGCAACAACATTCAATTTGATATTGTCTGCTACAGAAGTTCCACCAAATTTTAATACTACCGTGTTCATTTTGGTCACACCTTTGTTTTTCACAAAACCTCATCTAATTTTAAATAAAGTTATCTTGTTGCTATTATAATATATATCTTTTTTAACTGCAAGCTTTGGTTTAGTTTTTTTGGGGATAAGCTCCTCCCCAAAAACTGAAACTTAAATTAAACTTTTAGTTTTGTACAAATAGCATAGAACCTCTTAAACGCAAAAATGTTCAAGAGGTTCTAATTTGCATGCTTGCCCATGCCAATTTTTTTTTACTATCTTTTAAATCTTCATAATATTCAGCAATTAAATCATCTAACTCCACACTTAATTGATAAGTAACGCTATAATCGTCACCTTGTTCAATACTTTTGTTTAATCTGTCTCTTAATTTACAAATTTCATCATTTAACATATCTTTTTCTCCTTTTTTATTCATTTATCTTCTGTATAATTATAAATTACCACAATATTATTCCCAAGTCAAGTATTTTCAAGGCTTTTTGGCAACTTTCGTATGTGTTTTTTTTACATTTTTCGACATTTTTTGACTTTAAAAAACGGCATCTTCATTTTTTAAATGAAAATACCATTTTTATTACATTTTTCCTCTTTCCACTTTTATACATTTTTCTATTTTTTTACTGTCAAATTTTTAGTTTTATTTCTTTATCGTAGAAAAAATCATTTTTTCTTCTTTAAAAACATCTTTTAATATTTGCTCCACATATTCTATTGTAATTCCTTGTATCTCTTCTAAATAATCAAAGCTATTAATTCCTTTAAAATAGTCCGCTAAAAACATTCTTGCTATATCCGTAACATCATTGTATTCCTTAACATATGACCCATATATCACTTTTTTCATTCGATTAAAGTCCTCTTCCTTAATTCCTTCGACTTTGAACTTGTTTACTTCGTCTTTGAATTTTTGATAAACTTTCTCTGGGTCATTTGATTGTCCGTCAATTAGAGCATGGGCATAAATATTACTAAATTCATATTCTAAATTAGGTGGTGAATAAATAATTCCTTCCTTATAAAGTTCTTTGTATAAAATTGAACTTCTGCCAATCAATAAATTTAGCAAAATCTCCATCGCAATATGCTTCTTTACATCACAGTTGCCAGTATCTTTAATCCCTATTGTATATAAAGGCTGACTAACCTCTAATTTCTGCTCAATGCGTTCTTGTACAATTTCTTCTGGCTCATCTGGATAAATTCTTTTAATTTCTCCACTTGCTTTGGTTTCTATCAATCTCTTTTTTATTTCTTCTAACATGTTTTCTGGCTCAAAATCCCCACATAATACCATTGCCATATTAGATGGATTATAAAAGGTCTGATAACATTTATACAATATTTCTTTATCAATTTTACTGATAGTTTCAATGGTTCCTACTATATCTATTTTGACAGGATTATTATGATACATTGCTTGCATAGCATTCAAATAAACTCGCCATTCTGGATAGTCATCATACATCATAATTTCTTGACCTATAATTCCTTTTTCTTTTTCTACATTTTCATCTGTAAAATAAGGATGCTGAACATAGTCCATTAATTCATCCATTGCTTCAAAAAAATGATTGGTACATTCAAATAAATAAGCCGTGTGGTCATTGGTTGTATAGGCATTTGCTTGTACTCCTAAAGCTGTTAATACATCCAAACTATTAGTTCCATTTTCTTGTTCAAATAGTTTATGTTCTAAAAAGTGAGCCACACCATTTGGAACCGTAGTTATTTCTTCCTCTCCTGGAACAACAAAACTGCTTTCATTTGAGCCATAGTGAGTTGCCCATATCATATATTTTTTTTGCATTCCCTTTTTGGGAATTATCATGACTGTTAGCCCATTTTCTAATTTTTCTATATATACTTTTTCTTTTACTTTTGAATTTTCAATAATCTGCACTTTCTCTCCTCCTCGTTTTTAATCTTTTAAAAAATAAACTGTATTAACAGCCACATTTTCGGCAATATGCAATACATCTTCTTTGCTAACTTTTTCAATTCGATTTTTATATTCTTCCATTGAAATATAAGTTTCTGATAATTCTTGCCCAAAATGATAAGTAATTTCTGTATCTTGTTCATCATCTATTGCATTGATAGCTGCTACGATTCCTTTTTTAGCATCTTGTATATCTTCTTCTGTAAATTCCCCTTTTTTCATATCTTCTATTTGTTGATGAATAAGCTCTAATGCCTTTTCGTAATTTGCTATTTCAATTCCGCAATTGATAAGAATAATATTTTTATATCTTAGATAACTAGAGCTTGCTACATAAGCTAAATGTGCCTTTTCTCTAACATTTTGAAACAATTTTGAATTAGCACTTCCGCCTAAAATGCTATTATAAATTGCTATCTCATATCTTAAATCTTCTTTGTCTACACATACATCTAATCCCAATATTAATTTTCCTTGGGTTACTTCCATTGATTCTGTTACCCTATTTTCTTTTTCTGGAAGAGTCTTATTTAGTTCTCTAGGAAGCACATAATCAGGTGTTCTTTCTTTTAATTTTTCTATATTTTCATTGGCTAAAACAGTTTGCTTCATATCCTCTTGTATCATTCCTGATACAAAAATATCAATTTTACAAGAATTGATTAATTCTTTGTAATATGCATATAAATTTTTACCATTTAAGTTTTCTAAATCCTCTATATACCCAAATCTATATAATCCAAATGGCTCATCTTGGTACATTTCTTCTATACAACGATCTAAAGCATATCTTGCTTTGTTGTCAATTTTTCCTTCTATTCTTTGCTTAATATTGTTTTTTTCCTGTTCTACATATTCTGGCTTAAAACTTTCATTTTCAATATAGGGATTAAATACGATTTCTAATAGCTTTTCTACAGAATCTTTCAACATATTCTGCCCTTCTTGTGGCAAAAAATTATCATTTACCGTCTCTAAATAAAATCTTAAAACATGATTATCCCCTGTTTTATCTACTCCACAATCGAAACCAGCACCATACATTTCCTCCATTTGTTTACTAATTTCTTCTTGTGAACACATCGTTTTCGAACCACTTCTCAAAATAGCCGAAATAACTGCATTTTTTGTCACATTCTCTCTATCTAACTTTTTTGTTAGAAAAACGGCAATTAAATTTGTTTTGAATTTTTTCGTATTGATAGTATGAAATTTAATTCCTTTTTTTAATTCTTCTTGTTTATATTCCATCTGTTTTCCTCCTTTAATTTAGTATACTACTTTTTTATTTTATTATACTTTAAAATGATTTTGGGCGATTTTTTCCTCCGTCTCAAAAATCATGAAACAAAAATTGGAAGTTTTAAGTATTTGCTCACACCCTTAACTTCCAATCCATTTTTAAAATTTCCTTTTCCTTGCTGCCTCTGATTTTTTCTTTCTCTTTACACTAGGTTTTTCATAATGCTCTCTTTTACGTACTTCTTGTAGCACTCCATTTCTTGCACATTGTCTTTTAAACCTTTTTAAGGCTTCTTCTATATTACCATTATTAACTTTTATCTCTGACATTTTATATTCCCCTCCTTCCAGTCATACGAAAACTGTATGTGGGATAACCCTTCTAACGATATTCATTATACATGAAAGCATAAGACTTGTCAATAGTTAGAATTTTTTTAGTTTTATTTTTTGCCAAATAAATGTTACTGTTCAGACTTATGATTTATTTTCTTATGTGAAAGTTTAATATATTATTTTTTCATACCTTGGTGTCACAACCCTCTGATATTTAAATTATATAAAATTATTTTAACCAATAATTTTATATAATTTAAATGATGTAGGTTGTTCCAATTCGCACTCGCTTTGCTCGTTTGGTCGCTTACGCGGTATTTTAAAAATAATATATTAAACTTTCACTATAAAAAGCAATATTAATGACGCTGAACAGTAACAAATAAATTGCCTATCCAATTAAACAATGGATTTTCAAATAAGAATTCTCTCATCCAGCCATTGGTAAAGGGAATAAACCATAAAACAACTCCTATGATAATAATTACTAAAATAGTAAGTAGAATAGCAAAAATATCCTGTTTCGTCATTTCCTTCCTCTTTCCTCGTTTTTGCTTGCTTTTTGCTAAATCCTGTATTAGTTCCTTTACGATTTGTATAATGGCACCGAAACTACCCACTTGAGGAGCCTTTGTTGTTTTTTGTAGGGTATCTCTTTGTTCCTGTTTCATCTGATTATGATTGATTTTGTTCTGTCTTGGTATACTTTGACGAGTATCAATATTTTGCTTTTCTAACTCCCTACCATATTGTTCTCTTAAAAAGTCATCTGATAAAACATGATAAGCTTCATTGATTTCTTTTGTTCTCTTTTCTGCATATTGCTGCTTTTCTCCACTATATAAATCTGGATGATATTTCCCTACTAATACTTTGTAAGCTTTTTCTATTACTTCCTTAGAGGCTTTTGGATTTACTTCTAGTATTTCATAATAATTTTTCATAAGCCATACACCACTTTTTCCTTTCTTTTTCGACAATCTCATTTTATCTTAAAACAAAAAAAATAGCAATATAAAATTGCTACTTTTTCCTTTATTAAAATGTCCCCATTTACTCCCGGAACCAGTGGGGACACTCTTTCATTATTTTTTATTCTCCGAAAATTGCTTCAAATTCATCTGCCTCAATTTTTTCTTTTTCAAGTAAGATACCAGCTACTTGATGTAATTTATCCATATTATCAGATAAGATTTGTTTTGCTCTGTTATAACCTGTATCTACAATTCTCTTTGTTTCTTCATCTATAACAGCAGCTGTCTCTTCTGAATATTCTTTACTTTGTGCTAAATCTCTTCCTAAGAATACTTCCTCTTGATTTCCACCTAACATAATAGTACCAATTCTTTCACTCATCCCATATTTTGTTACCATACTTCTTGCAATTTTGGTAGCTCTTTCAATGTCATTACTTGCTCCTGTTGAAATATCATTTAAGATAAGTGCTTCTGCTACTCTTCCTCCAAGAAGAGATACAATATTTTCTTCCATTTCTGTTTTTGACATAAAGGATTTATCTTCTGTTGGACGATACATGGTGTAACCACCTGCCATACCTCTTGGTACAATTGATATTTGATGAACTGGGTCTTGGGTTTCTAAATAATGGCTTACAACAGCATGACCTGCTTCATGATAAGCGACTAATTTATTTTCTTTTTCGCTTCTTACTTTTGTTTTCTTTTCAGGTCCCATGGTTACTTTCACCATAGCATCTTCAATTTCTTTCATACCAATTTCTGTCATATTTCTTCTGGCTGCTAATAAAGCTGCTTCATTTAAAACATTTTCTAAGTCTGCTCCTGCAAATCCAGATGTATTTTTAGAAATTACTTTTAAATCTACATCTTCTGCTAGATGTTTCTTTCTAGAATGTACTTCTAGAATTTGCTCTCTTGCTTTTACATCTGGTAATCCTACCACAATTTGTCTGTCAAATCTTCCTGCTCTTAAAAGTGCTTTATCTAATACATCTGGTCTATTGGTTGCAGCTAGTACAATAACACCTTCGTTTTCTGCAAATCCATCCATTTCTACTAACAATTGATTTAGGGTTTGTTCTCTTTCATCATGTCCTCCCCCTAATCCTGCACCTCTTTGACGTCCAACGGCATCAATTTCATCAATAAAAATGATACATGGTGCATTTTTCTTAGCTTGGTCAAATAAATCTCTTACTCTCGAAGCACCAACACCAACAAACATTTCAACAAAGTCTGAACCACTAATAATAAAGAATGGCACACCTGCTTCTCCTGCTACTGCTTTTGCCAATAAGGTTTTACCAGTACCTGGCTGTCCTACTAATAGAACACCTTTCGGAATTCTTGCTCCCATATCAGTAAATTTCTTTGGATTTTTTAAGAATTGTACGATTTCCTCTAATTCTTCCTTCTCTTCGTCTACTCCTGCTACATCTTCAAAAGTAATTTTATTTTTTTCTGCCGGGGTCATCATTCTTGCTTTACTTTTTCCAAATGACATGGTTTTGTTTCCTGGTCCCCCTTGACCAGCTCCTCCCATCATAAAGAACCAGAAAATAAAGAATATAATTAATAGTCCAAATGGTGTAAGTAGACTAAGTACAGTAATAAAGATAGATTCTGATTTTTCTTCTAAAGTAAATGCTCCCTCTTTTAAGAAATCTTCTGTATAAGACATAAAGCTTTCCATATCTGGTATATTTACTTCTTTCCTAATTTTATCATCTTTTAAAGCAACAGTTGCTGTTTTTCCATCTGATTCAATTTGAATAGCCTCTACTTTCCCACTATTAATATCAGCTATTAATTCAGAATATTTTAATTTAGCATCACTGTTCTCCACAATGGATGATAATACTACAATAAAAATAACTCCTATGATTAGCCACATAGCTAATGTTTTAATTCCGTTTTTCAAAATAATTCCTCCTTATGTTTTTTTCATTTCCATATTGCTTTTATAACACATAACTTTTTCTTTTTCAATAGTTTTTTATATGTCTTTTTTATTACAAAAATATGCATTCCATGCATTCTTACGGAACTTAGTAATTGGTATTTTCTAACACTGAACCTCAAAATAAATTTTATGATTTTTTACCAAAATTTTAGTCCTTTTATTTGGCATTACATATTTATTTCCCACATTATTATGACATAATTTTATAATATCATCTATATGTATTTTTTCAATACTTGCTGTTGTACCAAATAACCTTTTTATAATATATCTAATTAATCTTGATTTTATTACTATTTCTTGTAAATTAAACTTTTTTAAATCCATTACGATTTTGTCTTTTTCTTCTTCCAAAACTAATCTTCGATAAGCCTCTTGTGTCTGCTTTTCCATATACTCATCTTCATAGGTTAGAATGTTAGATAATCTATCTATTGTTTGAATAATATTCGGATTAAATTCCTTTTGAATATACGGAATCACAACATTTCGTATTTTATTTCTTTGATAAATATTCTCAAAATTGGTTTTGTCAATTCTAGGATTTAATTGCTTTTCTTTGCAATATTGTTCTATTTCTGTTCGTTCACATGCAAGCAAAGGTCGTATAATATTTCCTCTTTTAGGTTCAATTCCTTTTAATCCTTCCATTCCACTTCCTCTTAAGGTATGCATTAAAATGGTTTCTATTTTATCATTTTTATTATGAGCAATTGCTATTTTATTGGCTTTGGTTTTCTTCAAAATTTCATCAAAAAATTCATATCTTGCTATTCTTCCTGCTTCTTCTGTTCCTATTTTATTAGTATTAGCCAATTTTTGAACATCTATACTTTTTGCATAAAATTCAATTTCATTTTTTTTACAATAGTTTTCTACATATTGCTCATCTTCTTTTGCTTCTTTTCTTATCCTATGATTTAGATGGGCAACTACTATTTTCAGCATTTCCCCACTGGTTCCGGGAATAAATGGGGACGTCCTTTTCCCCACTGGTTCCGGGAGTAAATGGGGACATTTTGCAATTTTATTTAAAATATCTAATAAACATATAGAATCTGGCCCACCTGAAACTCCTACTATTACTGTATCATTGGGTTCTATTAAATGATATTGGGTAATTGTTTTTAACACTATATTTTCTAACTTTTTTCCATCATTTTCTCTTTTATCCATTCTATTTATCCTACTTCCCTTTTGATTTTTATGAATCACTATTTTCCATTCTTTTTAGCTTTTTTCGATTCACTCCTAATATCGTTTCCATCATTCTGTAAGATATACTGTTTTCGTATTTCAATTTTTTTATTGCTAAACTAAGCAATGCTTCGTTTTGACAGAGTTCTTCTTTTGTTATATGATTTTTTGTTATAATTTCCTCTACTAATTCTTTGCAAATTTCTTCTTTATTGACTTCATTTTCCATGAATACAAATTGGTCTTCTTTGTCTAAAACCTTATTTTCATTTTGTAGGCATAAATTTTTTCTTATATTCTTTTCTAACTCTGTTCCTGTATAAAAAATATTATTATTATAACTTGAATATTGATATTCTTGAGGACTTTTACATATATTAGCCTTGACAGGATTATTATGTATGTATCTTACACACGAAATTAAATGCTTTTCACTATAAATTGGTTGTGTTTTATATCGGTCTCGAAAAACATACCCTACTCTATTGTGTTCTTTATTGTAGTATTTGGCATACATCATATTTATTCTATGCATATATTTTGTCAATTTTTCTATATTTTCTTCATAAAATAACATATGTGCATGATTATTCATAATGCAATATGCCAAAATAGTACTATCTATTTTTTCTTTTGTATCCTTCATAATCTTCATATATTGATTAATATCTTGTATGGAATTGAATATATATTCTTTATTATTTCCTTGAACCATAATATGAAAAAAAGAAGTATTTATATTTTCTTTGCAGACTCTAGCCATATTCTCATCCTTTCTTTTGAAACATCCCCTACAAATATTATAAATTGCCCCTTTTTATTCTTTTTCTATTTTCAATCCCCATTTACTCCCGGAACCAGTGGGGACATTAATCATCAAACCTTCTCTCTAAATTAACAAATTTAGTATAACTTCCTAACCATAACAATTCTATTGTCCCTGTTGAACCGCCTCTATGCTTTGCTACAATAACTTCGGCTATATCTTTTTTCTCACTATCTTGATTATAATAATCATCTCTATATAAAAACATAACAATATCTGCATCTTGCTCAATCGCTCCAGATTCTCTCAAATCAGAAAGCATTGGTCTATGGTCTGGTCTTTGCTCTACTGCTCTTGATAATTGTGATAGAGCTACCACTGGTACGCCTATTTCTTTGGCTAATATTTTTAAGGAACGACTTATTTCTGATATTTCCTGCTCACGACTTCCATTTCTTCGATTACTTCCTTGAACCAATTGTAAATAATCAATTACCACCATTCCTATATTCTTTTCTAATTTTAATTTTCTACATTTAGCCCTAATCTCCATCACTGATATACCAGGTGTATCATCAATATAAATTTCTGCTTCTGATAGAGGTCCAATGCTACCAGCAAGTTTTGTCCAATCTTCTTCTTCTAATTTTCCTGTTCTTACTTTATTGCTATCCACCATAGCTTCACTACATAAGATTCTGTTTACCATTTGCTCTTTTGACATTTCTAAACTAAATATAGCAACAGGTACGTTTGCCTTAACAGCAGCATTGGTTGCAATATTTAAGGCAAAGGCTGATTTTCCCATAGCTGGCCTTGCAGCAATTAATATTAAATCAGAACTATGAAATCCTGCTGTTTTATAATCTAATTCTGTAAATCCTGTTGCTACACCTGTAATATGTTGCTTTCTATTATAAAGTTCTTCCAATTGTGTAAAACTATCCACTAATACGTCTTTGATTGGTGTATAACCCTTTTGATTTTTATTTTGCATAATATTAAAAATCTTTTTTTCAGCATCTTCCATAATATCTTCTACATCTTCTGTTGGGTCATAACCCAATTCAATAATTTCATTGGCTGTTTTAATTAGATTTCTTAGCGTAGATTTTTCCTCTACAATTTTAATATATTTCAACGCATTCGCAGTGGTAGGAACTCTTTCTGGAAGCTCCGCCAAATATTCTAGTCCTCCAACTTGCTCAAATTTTCCCATTGATTCTAATTCTGCTTTTACTGTAATAATATCAATTGGCTCAGCTCGATTATATAGATTTAATATGGCTGTATAAATAGCTCGATTATCATCACGATAAAAATCGTTTTCTTTTAATATTTCTATACTCGAAATTACAGCATCTTTATCTGTTAACATACTTCCTAAAATTGCTTGTTCTGCTTCTAAATCATGAGGTGGTACTTTTCCTAATTCCATTTTATTCCTCCTAAATTGCCAAAGGGACAACATTTTTGGCAATAACTTGTCATGAATTATAAAATTTTTAATGATAAAAAAATCACATTCCTTACTGGTCGGACTAATCATATAAATGAATTTGATAAAATTCATCTATGGAAAAGTTAATCTAGCTTATCTATGCCAATTAGAGTCCTTCCAAACGGTGCGTCATGTATTTTTTTATCATTAGAAATTTTAAGTTAAAGAAGATAGAAAATTGCCAAAAATGTTGTCCCTTTGGCAATTTATTCTGAAATTACATCAACTTTTAGTTTTGCAACAACACTTTCGAATAACTTAATCTCTACTATCTGTATTCCCAATGCTTTAATCGTCTCTTTTAACTCAATTTTCTTTTTATCCACTTTTATCTTATATTCCCTCTCAAGCTCTTGTGCAATCTCTTTAGCCGATACGCCTCCAAAAATCTTTCCATTTTCTCCAACCTTCACCTTCATCTTTAACGAAATTTTAGATAGTTTATCTGCTACTTTTAAAGCTTCTTCTTTGTCTTGTTCTTTTTGGAATTTAGCAGAATTTTGCTTTGCTTTCAATTTTGCCATATTTTCGTTATTCGCTTCAACCGCTAAATTCTTTGGAAATAGAAAATTTCTTGCATATCCATCTGATGCATTCATAACCTCATCTTTTTTTCCTACTCCTTTAATATCTGCCTTTAAAATGACCTTCATTTTTATCGCTCTCCTTTTCTTTTTATGATTACAATTTTAATTTTCCATTTCTGCAAAATATTCATTAATACGGTTGATTAACTCTTGTTTTGTTTCTTCTATTGTCATATCTTCTACTTGTGCACCAGCAAGTGTAATATGCCCGCCGCCTCCTAGCTTTTCTAGGATTATTTGCACATTAATATCTCCTATGGAACGTCCACTAATACATACTTTGTCATCTAACTGCCCAATTACAAAAGATGCCGTTATTTCACTAATCGTAAGTAATTCATCAGCTGCTTTGGCACAAACCACATTCACGTCTTTTGCTTTTTCCTCATAAGTTGATATCGCTATGGTATCATTTACTATTTCAGCTTTTCCTACAATTTCAGCAATTCGATTAAAACTCTCTAAATCACTCTGGAACCATTTTTTAACTCGAATAATATCAACACCGCATTTACGTAGATAAGCTGCCGCTTCAAAAGTTCTTACTCCTGTTTTGTAAGTAAAATTCTTGGTATCCATCATAACTCCTGCATACAAACTTTCCGCTTCTATGGTTTTTAGTTGGATTTCCCCTTCTACATATTGTAATAATTCTGTTACTAGCTCTGCTGCTGAAGAAGCATATACTTCTTGGAAGGTAAGAGTAGCTTCTTCAATAAAATCTGCACTTCTTCTGTGATGGTCGATAATTACAATTTCCTTTACTTTATCAAATAATTCTGGCGCTTCTACATAATTCATTTTATGGGTATCTACTACCACCAATAAAGTATCTTCATCTACATTTTCTAAAGCTACCTCTTTGTTTATGATAACATCTTCATATTCTTCATCTTTTTCAATGGACTTTCTGAAAGCTTCTAAAGTTGATGTCTTATGATTCATTACAATATAAGCATTTTTTTCTAAAGTTTTAGCTAATCTATAAATCCCTAAACTTGCTCCTACACAATCCATGTCTGGATTGGTGTGTCCCATTATCATTACTTTTTTGGATTTTTTGATTAAATTTTCTAATGCTTGTGCTACTACTCTTGCTTTTACTTTTGTCCTTTTTTCAACTTCTTGTGCCCTTCCTCCAAAAAATTTATAAATGTCATTTTCTCGAATAACTGCTTGGTCTCCACCACGACCTAAAACAATGTCCATCGCTGCTTGTGCTGATTTATATTTATCTTTTTCCGTATCTCCTTCATTAGAAATCGCAATACTTAATGTAAATTGAACTTTCTCCTTTGTGTCAATTTCTTTCATTTTATCTAATATACTAAACTTGTCTTCTTTCATACCGTCTAAATACCTTTGTTCAAAAAAGTATAGATACCTATCTTTTTCTGTTTTTATTAAAATTCCATTGGTTCCGTCTGTCCATTCATAAATGTATTTATCCATTTCTGCTATCACTTGTGGTTTTTCTTCACTCTCTAATCTTTGCATGGTTTCTTCATAGTTATCTACCATAATAATCCCAACACAAGATTGGGAAGCTTGGTATTCTTTTTGTAATTTTACATTTTCTGTATCATCCATGAAATATAAAATCACCATATATTCTTTCTTGTTTCTCTTTACCTTGACATATCTTCCAACAATTTGATATACTTTTTTATCAATTTCTAATCGCCTAATAATATCTTGACTTGTCTTTCCTTTACTTTCTTCTTTTCTTTTCTCTATTTCGTCTTTGATTTCCATACTTAATTCTTTGATATAGGTATGAATATCAATATT
The DNA here is from genome assembly GCA_948470605.1 of uncultured Clostridium sp. Lineage (GTDB taxonomy): Bacteria > Bacillota > Clostridia > TANB77 > CAG-508 > CAG-269. The sequence goes on from CAOKPI010000023.1 coordinate 22,087, forward strand.
AGCAAATTCAGAAGTAAATTTTGAACTTTTCCATACCACATTTCCATCTGTTTCTAATATGACTAATGGAAATGGCGAATTGATTAAACTCGTTTTGGCTGTTGAGTCTACTGTTAATGTTAAATCTTGTAATGTTTCGGATAATTCACTTTTCCTTTTATTGTTTGTATAATAACTATATAGTAATATTGCCACAAAAATACAGGTAGATGGCAATATCATGTAAATATTTTCAATGCATATTACTACCAGTAAGATAAATATAACAGCTAAATATATTTTGGTTTTAGATACTAAAGTATCTAAGACTTTTCTGTTGTTATTTTGCATACATTTCTCCTTTATTTAAGAATATTTTAATACGATTCTATTTTACTAGTAAATAGGCTATTTGTCAAGAAAAAACAGCTATATTTAGCTGTTTTTCTTAATTATTCGTTATGATTTTATATATAAAATTTATTATATTTTTTCTAAAGTGACAATTCGGGGGGACCGACAAGATTACAAACTGTTACTTTAGTTACAGTTTGTTCGTAGTTGGGAGTCACTTTAGAAAAAATACTAATAAATTTTGTTAATACTTATTTTAACTATGAATTGTAACAATTATTCTACTCTACTACATCTGCTGTTTCTTCTAATTCCTCTTCTGTATTAATATGAATATTTTGATATTTTTGCATTCCAGTACCTGCTGGAATCAACTTACCAATAATAACATTTTCTTTCAATCCCACTAAATCATCTGTCTTACCTTTGACAGCAGCTTCTGTAAGAACTCTTGTTGTCTCTTGGAAAGAGGCTGCTGATAAGAAACTATCCGTTGCAAGAGAAGCCTTTGTAATACCAAGTAACACTCTCTTACCTGTTGCAGGACGTTTTCCATCTGCTATCACTTCGTTGTTTTTATCTTCAAATTCGTACATATCAATCAAAGAACCTGGGAACATATCGGTATCGGCATTATCTTCTACTCTAATTTTCTTAAGCATTTGTCTACCAATTACTTCAATGTGTTTATCATTAATATCAACACCTTGATTTCTATACACCTTTTGTACCTCTGAAATCAAGTATTCGTATACACCTTCTGGTCCTTTGATTTCTAAAATTTCACTTGGATTGATAGAACCTTCAATTAATGGTTCTCCTGCTTCCACTAAATCCCCATCTTTTACTTTCATCTTAGAGCCAAATGGTATCGTATAAGATTTTGAATTATCATTTGATGTTACAATAACCTCTTTTTTCTTCTTTGTCTCTTTTATTTTTACTTTACCATCAATTTCAGAAATAATAGCTAATCCCTTTGGCTTTCTAGCTTCAAACAATTCTTCTACTCTAGGAAGACCTTGTGTGATATCTGCTACACCAGCAACACCACCAGAGTGAATCGTTCTCATGGTAAGCTGTGTACCTGGCTCACCAATGGATTGTGCAGCAATAATCCCAATCGCTTCTCCGATGGATACTAAGTCACGTCTTGCTAATCCCATACCATAACATTTTTGACACACACCATGTTTTGAACGACATCCTAAAACAGAACGTACTTTTAGTTTATCAATACCAGCGTCTACAATTTGTTCTGCCATAGCTTCTGTAATCATCGTATCTTTATCCACGATTACTTTTTTAGTCTTTGGATGAATAACATCTTCTACTGGGAATCTTCCTAGCAATCTTTCTTGCATTTTTTCAATAATTTGATTTCCATCTTTAATATCATAAACATCGATTCCATCCTGTGTTCCACAGTCTTGTTCTCTAACAATAATATCTTGTGATACATCCACCAATCTTCTTGTTAAATATCCAGAGTCAGCTGTTCTTAAAGCGGTATCAGAAAGACCTTTACGAGCACCATGCGCGGAAATAAAGTATTCTAAGGCATCCAATCCTTCTGCAAAAGAAGATTTAATTGGAATTTCTACTGCCTTACCAGTTGTGCTTGCCATCAATCCACGAATACCTGCAATTTGTCTTAATTGGTTCATATTACCACGGGCTCCTGATTTAACCATCATGTAGATTGGATTTAATTCATCAAAGTTCTCTTCCATACTAGTACTTACGTGTTTGGTTGTATCTTCCCATACGTCAATAACGGCATTGTATCTTTCATCATCTGTTATCAAACCTCTTGCATATTGTTTTCGAATGTTTGCTACTTTTGCATCTGCTTCCTCTAATAAGTTCTTTTTCGCAGCTGGTACTTGCACATCATCCATAGAGAAAGTAATTCCTGCTAAAGTTGAATATTTGAAGCCTAATGCTTTAATATAATCAATTACTTCTGCTGATTCTGATAATCCATGTGTTCTGATGACTCTTTCAATGATATTTCCCATTGATTTTTTCATAACTGGAAAATCAATTTCATATTGGAATGGGTCTTTTTTTCTATCGATAAATCCTAAGTCTTGTGGTATTCCTTTGTTAAATATAATTCTACCAACACTGGTTTCAATCTTTTTGGCTTTGATTTCTCCATCGATTTCTTTTTCGATTCTTACAAAAATCTTAGCATGAATTGCAACATCATGATTCTCAAAAGCCATAATCGCTTCATCAGGGTCTTTGAAATATTTTCCTTCTCCCTTTTCATCATCTAAAACCATGGTTAAATAGTAGGCTCCTAAAATCATGTCAAGTCTAGGTACGGCAACTGGTTTACCATCTTGTGGCTTTAATAAGTTATTTGTGGAAAGCATTAAATATCTTGATTCTGCTTGTGCTTCTGGTGACAATGGTAAATGAACTGCCATTTGGTCACCGTCAAAGTCGGCATTGAAAGCTTCACAAACTAATGGGTGAAGTTTAATGGCTCTTCCTTCTACTAATACTGGTTCAAAGCTCTGAATACCAAGTCTATGTAGTGTTGGTGCACGGTTTAGCATAACGGGGTGGTCTTTGATAACTTCTTCTAAGATTCCCCATACTTCTGGTCTTAATCTTTCTACCATTCTTTTCGCATTTTTGATATTTTGTGCAATGCCTCTTCCTACTAATTCTCTCATAACAAATGGTTTGAATAATTCTACTGCCATTTCTTTTGGAAGACCACATTGATAGATTTTTAGTTCTGGTCCTACTACAATAACAGAACGTCCAGAATAGTCAACACGTTTTCCTAATAAGTTTTGACGGAAACGGCCTTGTTTTCCTTTTAGCATATCAGATAATGATTTTAAAGGTCTATTTCCGGCACCAGTTACTGGTTTTCCTCTTCTTCCATTATCAATTAGGGCATCCACTGATTCTTGCAACATTCTTTTTTCATTTCTTACAATGATTTCTGGTGCTCCTAATTCTAATAGTCTTTTTAATCTATTATTTCTGTTAATAACTCTTCTGTATAAGTCATTTAAATCTGATGTTGCAAATCTACCACCATCTAATTGTACCATTGGTCTTAATTCCGGTGGAATGACTGGTACAACTTGCATAATCATCCATTCTGGATTATTTCCTGAAATTCTAAATGCTTCTACCGTATCTAATCTTTTTACTAGTTTTACTTTCTTTTGCTCGCTTGCTGTTTCTAATTCTTTTCTAATTTCTAATGATAATTTGTCTACATCTACTTGTTCTAGTAATTCCTTTAAAGCTTCTGCTCCCATTCTAGCTTTAAAAGAACCTCTTCCATATTTTTCTTCTGCTTCATGATATTCTTTTTCATTTAGTACTTGACATTTTTCTAGATTCGTATCTCCTTTGTCAATTACTACATAAGAAGCAAAATAAATAATTTTTTCTAGGTTTCTTGGTGAGATATCTAACATTAAAGCAATTCTACTTGGGATTCCTTTAAAATACCATATGTGTGCTACTGGTGCTGCTAATTCAATATGTCCCATTCTTTCACGTCTAACTTTTGATTTTGTTACTTCTACCCCACAACGGTCACATACAATGCCTTTGTATCTTACTCTTTTATATTTACCACAATGACATTCCCAGTCTTTGGTTGGTCCAAAGATTCTTTCACAAAATAGACCATCTTTTTCTGGCTTTAATGTTCTATAATTGATAGTCTCTGGTTTTTTTACCTCTCCCTTTGACCATTCTCTTACCTTTTCATCAGATGCTACTCCGATTTTTAATTTATCAAAAATATCTAATTCGTCCAAACTTTTTCCTCCCCCATATTTTTTCTGTTTTTGGGTAATTTCAAAACAGTTTCAGAGAACTATCCCCCGCTCTTGCAATTTTCTTCAGTCGTCTCTTAACTTTTTGAAATTTATTTAATTAATATTTTGTTAGTTTCATTTATCTTTATCAAGTAATTCTTGTTCTATAAACTTTTTAATTACTGGTATGTCCTCTATTGCTGTGTAAAAAATCTTAGTTGAATCCATTTTTCCATAACCATGTGCAAATCGATTTCTCATACCTCTTATTGCATTATCGTGATATCTCTATTATCCATATATTACCACTCTTTCTTTTTTTATATTATTATAAAATTCTTGTTCCCATTCTTCCATGTTATCTTCTTCAAAACACTCTTCTTCTATTAAATCAACTTCTCTCTTCAACGCTTGTTTTAAAGCTTCTAAAATGGCTCCAATAATTAGCAAACTTCTTATGTTTTTTGCTACTATAATAATATCAATGTCACTATTCTCGTTGTAATCCCCTCTTGCATAGGAACCAAAAATATATGCTTTTTCAACCCCATATTGCTTAAATATTGGCTCTGTTAGTTTTTTTATTTGAGTAATAGCCTCTTGCTTTTGTAAATTATTTTCCATGGGCTTTTCTCCTTTTTCATCATCTAAAATGAAATAAACTAGGTATATTACTAGACAATTTGGAAAAGAACTCTGCATTATAATACTATCAACTCAAGGTAAAATATATTATTTTGCAACACCGCGTAAGCGACCAGCCACTGCATACTGCCACTGTAACAAGCAAAGCTTTAACAGTGGACAGCAAAACGAGCCTTTGGTAAGTAGCATTGGAGCAACCTATCCTCTTAAGAATTAGGAGGTTGCGACACACAAGGTGTAAGAAATAATATATTTCACCTTGAGTTGTAAAGTAAGATACCTAATTTAGTTCGTTTTACTCAATAATATCTGCATCATTATCTATATTATCATTCGCCAAATCATTGTCAAACAATAGCTCATCATCTTCATCGCCTAACTCTTCAAAAAGTTCATCACTATCTTCCATATTGCTTGCCTCATCATCTAGCAACATATCATCTTCTAGTTCTTCATTACTATAGCCTTCCTCTAAATCTCCATCTGCAATAACTTCTTCCTCTGACAGCATTTTCTTTTCTTTTTCAGGGTCATATTCAATACCTTCTTCAATATTCTCCTTCAATTCAAGTTCTTGGTTATCTTCTGAATACAGACGAACATCTAATCCCAAAGATTGTAATTCTTTCACAAGCACTTTGAAACTTTCTGGGACACCTGGTTCTGGAACATTTTCACCTTTTACAATTGCCTCATAAGTCTTAACACGCCCTACAATATCATCGGATTTAACGGTTAGCATTTCTTGTAATGTATAAGATGCACCATATGCCTCTAATGCCCAAACTTCCATCTCTCCAAAACGTTGTCCACCAAATTGTGCTTTACCTCCTAGAGGTTGTTGTGTAACTAATGAGTATGGACCAGTTGAACGAGCATGAATTTTATCATCTACCAAGTGATGTAATTTCAACATGTACATAACACCAACTGTGATTGGTTTATCAAATGGGTCACCTGTTCTACCATCATATAGAATGGTTTTTCCATCTTCGCTCATACCTGCTTGTGCTAATAATTCCTTAACATCTTTTTCTGTTGCTCCATCAAATACTGGGGTTGCTATCTTCCAACCTAATGCTTTAGCTGCTCCACCTAAGTGTACCTCTAGCACTTGACCTAAGTTCATACGAGAAGGAACACCTAATGGATTTAATAAAATATCAATTGGGGTACCATCTGGCATAAATGGCATATCTTCTTCTGGCAATACTCTTGAAATAACACCTTTGTTACCATGACGTCCTGCCATTTTATCTCC